>JAKFWE010000481.1 GCA_021732895.1 Allobosea sp.
CCAGGCAGCGTCCGAGAGCGGCGGGATCGCGCCAGTGACCGGCCGCCATTCGGTGATCGAGAGGCCGGAACCCGTCAGCCGCGTCGCGCCGCCGACCACGACCATGACGAAGACCAGCGCGGCGACGATCCAGAGCCAGCGGCGGACGCCGGCTCGGGCGGCGGCCGCGCCGACGACATCGAGAGGCTTGTGAAGAGCGATCGTCACGTCCGGGGGGCTTTCGGTCGCAGCCGCCGCGCTTCACAAGGCGGCCCGCCGGTGACAGATAGACGCCGGTGCGAAACCCGACAACGCCCGCATTGCCGCAGGCGCATCGCTTTCCAGGGAGCCGACCCGCGTGAGCCAGAGCCGCCGCAAGCTGATCGGGACCGTGGTGATCCTCGTCTTCGTCTGCGTCTATGCGCTCGTCGCGATGGCGCTGGCGCAGGGCCGGATCACCGAGGCGCCGAAGCTGGTGCAGACCGTCGCCTATGTCGCGCTGGGGCTCGGCTGGGTCCTGCCGCTGCTGCCGCTGATCAAGTGGATGGAGCGGAAGGACAGCGCTTGAAGGCGCCGCGCGCTATTCCACATTCACCTTCCGTCCCCGGTTCCAGAGCAGGAACGGCAGGCCCGACAGCAGCGCCCTGACCGCGTCCTCGCTCTGGTGGAGCCCGTTGAGCGAGACCCGCGGCAACGCGTGGAGGTGGCGCGCATGCGGCTCGAACAGATGGCCCGGCCGCGTCGTCAGGCCGCTGGCGAAACCGGCCTGCGCCGCCATCTGGAACTCGCGCGGGCCGGCCGAGGTCGGGTCTCCGACCGGATAGGCGAAATGGCGGACCGGGGCCCCGAGTTCGGCCTCCAGCCGCGCCTTGCTCTCGACGATCTCGCGGCGGGCGTCCTCCGGCGGGTGTTTCGCCAGCATCGGATGGCTGAGCGTATGGGCGCCGAGCGTCACGCCCGGCGCGCCCGCGAGCGCGCGCAGCGTCTCCCAGGGCAGGCACTCGCGCTCGACGAGCCCGGGCGCATCGACGCCCGCCTGCCGCGCCAGCCCGGAAATCACCGATAGCAGAATCGCTTCCGGCTGCTTTCGCAGGCGCCAGTAGAGCTGCTCGAAGGCCAGTTGCTTCTCGGCCTGCGTGCCGGCGCGGGCCGAGAATCCGCCTTCCGGCAGTTCGACCGAGAAGCGCGGCAGGGCGCGGACGGCCTCTTCCAGCTCCAGCCACCACAGCCGCGCGGTGCGGTCGGCGAAGCCCGGCGTCAGAAACAGCGTCCAGGGCGCGTCGTGCTTCGCCAGCACCGGCCAGGCATGGTCGAGATTGTCGCGATAGCCGTCGTCGAAGGTGAGCGCGACGAAGAAGCGGCCCGGCCTGAACGAGGTCAGCCGCTCCAGCGCCTCGTCGAGGGAGACGATGTCGTGGCCCGCCGCCCGGATCAGCGCCAGCGTCGCGTCGAGGAATTCGGGCGTGATCTCGAGCAGGCGGTTCGGCGCGAAGCCCGCGCCACGCCAAGGCCGGACATGATGCAGGGTCAGGATCATGCCCCTGCCCTGCGCGAACCCGGTCGCCCAGCGATCGGCCCGCGTCAGCCCGATCGCCCTGAAGGCGGCGGCGAAGGCTGTGTGACGCAGACCCATCGGCATTCCCGGCAACCGCCCTCAACCCCGGCAACCACTCGCTAACGCTGTTTCCCGATAGCGCCGCCAGCCGAACGCCGGTTTGGCATGTCCCTTCACCATAGCGCGTTAAGACCGACGACGAAGCCCGCCTCGCATGGGATCGACCAGATGTCCGCACTCGCGCAACGCGCGCCCGCCCAAGCGCTGATGTCCGGCGAAAGCGCCGCATCCGGCGCCTGGCCATGGCGCCGGATCGAGATCGCGCGCGATATCGGTGCGATCGCCGCCGAATGGCGCGAGTTGCAGGCGCGCGCGCTGGTCACGCCCTATCAGGCCCATGGCTGGGTCGCCGCCTTCGTCGCCACGGTCGGCGCCGCCCACGGCATGGAGTTCCGGCACGCCATTCTGCGGGACGCGGAGGGCGCGGCGCAGGCGATCCTGCCTCTGGTGATCACCCGCCGGAGCGGCGTCCGCTTCGCCGAATTCATCGGCGGCAAGCATGCGAACTACCATATGGGGCTCTACGCGCCGGCCTTCGCGGCTGCGCTCGACTCCGGCTCGACGCGCGCCATGCTGGCCGCGATCGGCGCGGCGATCGGCGGGCTCGACGGCTTCGTCTTCGTCAATCAGCCGGTGGTCTGGCGCGGCGTCGTCAACCCGATGGCGCTGCTGGCGACCGGCCCGAGCCCGAGCGCCGCCTACAAGCTGGCGCTCAGCGCCGGCGATTGCGAGGGCACGCTGCGACGCGCGCTCAGCACCCACGCGCACAGGAAGCTGAAGAACAAGCGCAACCGCTTCGCGAGCTACGGCGCCTCGCAACTGGTGAGGGCACGGACGCCTGTGGAGGCCGCCCGCATCATCGATGCGTTCCTGGCGCAGAAGGCCGGCCGCTTCGCCGCCATGGGGATCGCGGACCCGTTTGCCGACCCGGCGGTCCGCGCATTCCTGAGGCAGGCGGCGCAGCAGCCGGACCCGGCCATCGAACTCTATTCGCTGGATCTCGAAGGCGTCTCGGTCGCGACCTATGTCGGCGCGGTGCAGGGGCAGCGCTTCTCCGGCATGGCGACGTCCTTCGACATGGCCTGCGAGGCCGCCAAGGCCAGCCCCGGCGAAATCCTGCTGGTCGATCTCATCCGCACGAAGTGCCATGACGGGATCGCGGTCTTCGATCTCGGCGTCGGCGAGGCGCGCTACAAGACGACGATCTGCGACGACAGGGACGATCTCGTCGATACCTTCGTGCCGCTGACGCTGAAGGGGCGCGGCTTTGCGCTGGTCGCCAAGGCGAGGCGCGCCGCCAAACGCCGGATCAAGGCCTCGCCGACTGCGCTCAGGATCGCGCAGCGGGCCTCGCGCTGGCTGAACCGGGGTCGCGCCGGCCAGGGCGACGAGTGACGCCGCCCGGCGCGCCCGTCACGCCATCGCCTCGTCCGGCTCGCGCTGGGCCGCCCCCGTCCGGAGCGGCGCGGCCGCGTCCAGCACCAGCGCCACCGGGGCGCCGGTCAGGTCAGCCAGCCGGTAGGCCGCCTCGACCGCATGGCCGTTGCCGACCTGCCCTGCCATGACCAGCGCGCCCTGGGCGCGCGCGACCAGCGGAGCGAGCACGGCGGACTGGTCGCCGGAGGCGGCGGCGACAAGCACCCAGTCATAGGTCTCGCACAGCGCGTCCAGCGCGAGCTCGACGAGATCGGGCGCGGCCAGCACCGCCTCGCGCCCGGCGCGGCCGGCCTCGATGTGATGCAACCGGGAGCCCGCCGCGCGCATGATGATGTCGGAGAACATCGCCTCGCCCGAGAGCAGCTCGGAAAATCCGGCCCGCTCCTGATCGCCGTCCGACGAGAGATCGACGAGGATGCAGCGGCAGCGCTGCGACAACAGTTCGGCGAGATCGCCGGCCGTCGCGCCGCCCGGCGCCGCGCCGTCGAGCACCACCACCATCGGGGCCATGCCGGCGGGCGGCTCCAGCGCGTGCGCCGCGATCTCCGCCAGCGCCTGGTCGGCTTTGCGCAGATCGAGCGTGAGCTGGCCGAGGCGGCCGGCATGGGTGAGCAGGCCGGCCACCCGCTCGCGGCGCGGGTCGGTCTCCGCCGGGCGCGCGGCGGCGGGGCCGCCGCCGACCCAGCCCGGCGCGCGGCGCGGCGCGGGAGACGGCGCGCCGGCCTGTCCATTGAGCAGTTCGCGGGAGACGACGGTCGCGAGCGCGACCAGGAAGGTCGCCAGCGTCGCCACGATCATCGTCGGGATCTTCTTGGGGAAGGACGGCTCGGTCGGCTCGACGGCGCGCGAGATCACGCGGGCGTCGGCCGGCGTGGCGTTGACCGTGTCGCGCGCCACGGCCTCGCGATAGCGCAGCATGTATTGCTCGAGCTGGTCGCGCAGCGTCCTGGCCTCGCGCTCCAGCGCACGGAGCTGGACCTCGCTGTCATTGGCGGAGGAGACGTTTTTCTTCTGGCCGTCGAGCGCGGCGGTGAAGCTCTCGACGCGCTGGCCGGCGATCTTGGCCTCGTTCTCCAGCGTGCGCACGGCGCGCTCGGAGGCGGCGCGAAGCTGGCCCTCGAGATCGGCGAGCTGGGCGCTGAGTTCCTTGATGCGCGGGTGCTCCGGCAGGAGGGCGCGCGATTCGAGCGCGATCTGGGCGCGCAGCGTGACGCGCTGCTCGATCAGCCGGCGCACCAGCTCGTTGTT
>JAKFWE010000022.1 GCA_021732895.1 Allobosea sp.
GCGCCGACCAGTCGGCGACGGCGCGGGCGAGATTCTGGCTGTCGTCGAGGACGACTACGAGGGGACGGCTCATCGGTGCTCCATGGAAAGGGGCGCGTCAGTCGGGCTTGATGCCGTTCTCGCGCACCACGTCGCCCCAGATTTTCATCTGGCCGGCGAAGAAGTCGCGGAAGGCTTCGGGCCCCGCGAGCGCAAGGCTGATCTGCTGCTGCCCCGTCAACCGGTCCGCGATCGCCGGCTCGCGGATCGTCTCGACAAGGGCCGTGCGGAACCGTTCGATGACGGGCTTCGGCGTGCCGGCCGGAGCGAAGACGCCCCACCAGGCGTCGGCGATGAAGCCGTCATAGCCGCTCTCCAGCACGGTCGGCACGGTCGGCATGGTGCTGATGCGCTTGGCCGCCGTCTGCACCAGCGGCCGGATCAGCCCGCCGGTGACCTGGGGCGCGACCAGCGCGGCCGAGCCGATGATCATGTCGACATGGCCGCCGACGGCGTCGTTCATGGCCGGGCCGCCGCCGCGATAGGGCACATGGGTGAGCTGGACGCCGGCGCGCTTGCCGAGCAGGACCATCGCGAGGTGGCCGAGGCTGCCGTTGCCGATCGTGGCGTAGGTCAGCTTGCCCGGGGCGGCCTTGGCGGCGGCGAGCACGTCGGCCAGCGTCCTGAACGGGCGCGAGGGATGACAGGCGAGCACCATCGGAGCGGTGCCGATCAGTTCGACCGGCTCGAGATCCTTGACCGAATCGAACGGCAGGTTGGGCAGCAATGTCGGGTTGACGGCGTGGGTGTCGAACACCATCAGCCAGGTCAGGCCGTCGGGCGGCGACTTGGCCACCGCGTTGGCGCCGATCGAGCCGCCGCCGCCGACCCGGTTCTCGACGATGACGCTGGCCCCGAGCCGTTGCTGGAGACCGGGCTGGACCATCCGCGAGATCGCATCGACCGAGCCGCCGGGCGGGAACGGCGCGATGATCTTGACGACGCCGCCCTGGGCGAAGGCTGCCTTGGGCGCGGCGGCGATGGCGACGGCCGCGAGTACGATGTCGCGGCGGCGCAGACCCTGTTTCGGCATGATGAAATGATCCTCCCCGTCGGGTCCCGGCGCGCCTGCTGCGGCTCTGTCGGCCCGAATATTCGTTTCCCGCCATGACAGTAGGGGCCACGGCGCAACTTGGCCAGCCCGGATCGGGAACAGCACCTGTCCCTCAGCGCGCGGGAGGCAGCTCCGGCCCCGCCGGCGCGGCCGTGCGGGCGCAGTTCATCACCGTGGCGAGGAGCTGGTAGTAGCCCATCAGGGCCGCCAGCTCGACGACGCCCTGCTCTCCGAAACGGTTCGACAACGCCGCGTAGGTGGCGTCAGAGAGACGGCGCGACCGGTCGATCTCGGCGACGGCGTTCCAGACCAGCGCCTCGTCGGCGCTCATGTCCTCCGGCATGCGATCCTCCGACAGCGCCGCGATGACATGGGCCGGCAGGCCCGCCTTCGCGGCGATCTCGGCATGGATCGCCCATTCCACCGGCTGGTCGTAACGCCGCGCCGTGAACAGGATCGCGATCTCGGCCAGCCTGACGCCGAAGCAGAGTTGCTTGCGCATGAAATCGCCGACGGGCGCCAGCCGCAGCATCAGATCGGGGCTGCGGTGCAGCGGCACGAAGGGTCCGAACACCGGCTGGTCGCGAATTGTGGCGAAAACCTCGGCCGCGTCACGCTGCGCCGCGGTCAGCGCGGTCTCCGGAAGCGGCGGCATGCGGTCTGGCCTGGCGGTCACGGGCGAATCCTCCTTGCGCGGAGCGGCGACAGTGTTGCGCGCGGCGCCGATCCGCAAGCCGGAAGCGGGGCTCGCCTGTCCGGCGCGGCTCGGCTAGGAAAGACGCCTTCCTTCAGCCCGAGACCGAGCCACATGAGCCGCATCGTCTACGTCAATGGCGACTATCTTCCCGAGGCCGAGGCGACGATCTCGATCTTCGATCGCGGCTTCATCTTCGCCGACGGCATCTACGAGGTCTCGGCCGTGATCGCCGGCAGGCTGATCGACTGCGACGCCCATCTGGCGCGTCTCGAACGTTCCTGCGGCGAAATCGAGCTGCCCCTGCCGTGGTCGCGCGCCGATCTGATCGCGATCCATCACGAGCTGATCGCGCGCAACGGGCTCGACGAGGGCGGGATCTACCTCCAGGTCACGCGCGGCGCGGCCGACCGCGATTTCGCCTTCCCGAAGGAGACGACGCCGACGCTGGTGATGTTCACGCAGGAGCGCAACATGAGCCAGGCGCCGGCGGCGCGGACCGGCATCAAGGTCGTGAGCTGCCCCGATATCCGCTGGGCCAGACGCGACATCAAGAGCGTCGCGCTGCTGCCGCAGGTTCTGGCCAAGCAGTTCGCCGCGGCGCAGGGCGCCGCCGAAGCCTGGATGCTGGAGGGCGACGTGGTCACCGAAGGCGGCTCCTCGACCTGCTGGATCGTCAGGAACAGAACGCTGATCTCGCGGCCGCTGTCCCAGAAGGTGCTGCCCGGCATCACCCGCAAGGCGGTGCTGGCCTTCCTCGACGAGAGCGGCTTTTCCTTCGAGGAGCGCGAATTCACGCTGACCGAGGCGCTCGACGCGGAGGAGGCCTTCATCACCTCGGCCACCAGCCTGGTGATGCCGGTCGTGACGATCGACGGGCGCTCGATCCACAACGGCGCGCCGGGGCCGGCGACGCTTAGGCTGCGCGAGCTTTATCTGGAGTTCGCGAGGACGGGCGGCGTGCTCGGCTGAGGAGAGGGTTCCCGGTCCGCGTCGATCCGCTCGCCCATCACATAGGTCGCGGCGACATTGCGCTCGTCGCCGAGCGTGACCAGCACGAACAGCTCCTCGGCGAGGTCGCGCGCCGTCTCGAGCCGGTGCGCCATGACCCGCGTCGCCGCCGGATCGAGCACGACCAGATCGGCCTCGTGGCCGGGCTCCAGCGAGCCGACGAGATGGTCGAGCTTGAGCGCCTTCGCGTTGCCGCGCGTGATTGCATGCAGCGCGGCGAAGGCGGAGAGCGACTGGCCCTGAAGCTGGAGCACCTTGTAGGCCTCGGCCATGGTGCGCAGCATCGAATAGGAGGTGCCGCCGCCGATATCGGTCGCGACCGCGACAGGCACGCCCTCGGCTTTCGCCCTCGCCCAGTCGAACAGGCCCGAGCCGAGGAACAGGTTCGAGGTCGGGCAGAACACCGCGACCGCGCCGGCCTGCGCGAAGCGCCGCCATTCCCGGTCGGTCATGTGGATGCAATGGCCCATCAGGCTGCGCGCGCCGAGCAGGCCGAAATGCTGGTAGATGCCGGCATAGTCGCCGGGTTCGGGGTAGAGCTCGTTGGCGAAGGCGATCTCGGCCCTGTTCTCGTTGATGTGGGTCTGGACGTGGCATTGCGGATGTTCGGCCGCGAGCCTGCCCGCCGCCGCCATCTGCTCCGGCGTCGAGGTCACCACGAAGCGCGGCGAAATGGCGTAAAGCTGCCGGCCCCGGCCATGCCAGCGGGCGATCAGCGCCTTGCTGTCGGCATAGGCTGTGTCGGCGGTGTCGGTCAGCGCGGCCGGCGCATTTCGGTCCATCATCACCTTGCCGGCGATCATGCGGGTGTTGCGCGCCTGCGATTCGGTGAACAGCGCCTCGACGGACGCGACATGCACGGAGCAGTAGATCGCCGCCGTGGTGGTGCCGCTGGCGAGAAGTTCGTTCAGGAAAAACCGCGCGAGTTTGCGCGCATGGGCCGGCCCGGCGCATTTCTGCTCCTCGACGAAAGTGAATTTCGCCAGCCACTCCATCAATTGCGCGCCATAGGACGCGATGACCTGCGTCTGCGGGAGGTGCAAATGCGCGTCGATGAAGCCCGGCATGATCAGATGCGGGCGGTGATCGACGATTGCCGCGTCCGCCGGCAGCGTCGGCAGCAGGATCGACGCCTCGCCGACGGCCTCGATCAATCCATCGACAATGACGATCACGCCATCCTCGACATGGCGATGCGCGGCGTCGCCGGCGGTCTCGGGATCGTCGACGAACCAGAGCAGGCGGCCGCGAATGGCTTTGGTCTCCGTCACAGGTGCGCGCTCCAGCCCAAATCCGCGTCATCTCTGCACCAAATCGGCGCTTCCGGCCAAGCCGCGAACGTGCCTAATCTGCGGGCATGACGTGTTCCCGCCAGCAAGCCGCAAGCCATGCGTGAGACCCTGCGCTTCTATCTCGGCGAGCGCCTGGTCGAGACCCGGGACTGCGATCCGACGCTGACCGTGCTCGAC
>JAKFWE010000204.1 GCA_021732895.1 Allobosea sp.
GCACGGTCCATCATGCAAGATGATCAGCCGAAGTTCGCCTCCCGTCAGCAACGGGACCGCGCACTGAGAAAGCGGCAGCTGGGGGGTCGGATTGCTGGTCATGAGATTTTCCATATCGGTGCCGGCCGCGACAAAGCTGGCCTGCAAAGATTTGCTCAGACGCAGAAGTCAGGAAGCGGCGATGAGGCGACTAGCCTCAGAGGTCGAACGCACGACGCGAGAGGCAAGCCACTCGTCGAGGTCGGTGCGGCGATAGATCACCATGGTAGGGCTGATCTTAACGAAATGCGGCCCCATCCCCGTGACGCGCGCTTGATCCAAAAACGATTTCGAGACGCCAAGATAATCGGCCGCATGGGCGGGCCGCATGTTGTCGGCTTTAGGGCGAGCCTGATTTCCCGGGTTTTCCATCATCGCCATCCTTCTTGTAGAGCGCTGTAACGCCGTGGATGGCTAAACATCAAAGGAGTCTCGCGCCGCACAAATGGCTTTTATCTAAGTTTTTTCCTTGTTCCGGCGGCCGGGCAGCGAGCCAATGGACAGAAAAATAGGGATAAGCAATTCGGCAATTTCAACGCATGTTTTACCGCGTTTAGTTGCTTGCTCTTTCAACAATAGTTTGGCTGAAAGACGGTTAGCAAGGTAGGTTGATCTATTATCTTCGTATTGGTAGTTCTCGTCATGACTTCTCTGTTCACGAAAACTCTTGAAGCTGATACCGATCAGCTCCGCGACTATCTTTTCTGCCTCCTTCACATTGCTGATATCTTCTGCGATTGCGTCCGCAAAGCCCACGAATGTCGCGATGGCCATCACATCCATCGTCGGCTTCGGAGGTCTGCCCCTCGTCTCCTCGTCGTCCTTTTCTTTAGCCACTCTTGCGGCCGGTCGCAGCAGCGGGGGGAGCCTCTGCCTGTCCAGGTCTTCCAGCGCCGAGATTAATCGCAGAAAAGGTGCGCGCAACCGCGGCCCGACAATCCCTTGCGTCAGCGTGCTCGCCGCTTCGAGGAAATCAACCAAAGCTTTCCGCTGCGCAGCATAATCGTCGGGCGCAGCTTGACCGAGGTCGGTCATCGCAGCCTCAAACTGCTCAATCAATCCGATATTCTCGCCGTCGCTTTCCAGCAAATCATTAAGCGCGCTCAACAGGGCTCGATCGGTCATCCCCTCCTCGTTCGATCGAGGGCAATAACTTCTCCGGACTCCCGCTTTGCGCCTAAAGCCGTTGCGATCTGCCCGGCGATAAGATCAGCGGAGAGGCGGAGCGGATCGACCGCAAGATGCGCGTATCGTTCTGTCGTGCGCGCCTGAGTGTGGCCCAGCAACTTGCCGATCATGGGGAGGCCAATATTCGCGCCAGCACCGAAACTTGCGAATGTGTGGCGCAGATCGTGGATGCGAACGCCCTCAAGCTCCGCGTATCTGATGATTTGCGACCATGGGCGCTTCAAGTCGGAACGCGGCTTCTCTTCATATTCCCCGGCGATGACGAAGCGCCCTAGCCTTTCAAGGGACGCCAGCACAGCTAAGGCTGGCGCTGCCAGCACGACGGTCTTCTTTCCGGTTTTGCTGTCTGGCAGGAACAGCACGCCACGGTCCATATCGACATGACGCCATTCGAGATGCAGGATTTCGCGCAGGCGGCAGCCCGTGAACATCAGCAGGCGGATGGCTGCCGTCACATAGGACGAGAGCTTCGTCCTCCGGTTCGCCTTTTTCGGTGCATGCTTCGCATTCGGCTTTTCAAGGTCCACCTGCCACGGGAGGCCGATCGTTTCTGCTTCCCGCAGCGCCGCGCCGAGTCGGTCGATCTCCGAAGGCGTGAGGAACCGTTCGCGTGGTTTCTCTGCGAATTTTTCGACCTTGACCACGGGATTGAGACCTTCTGCGACAAGCCCAGCGCCACCTGCCCAAGAATACATCGAGCCGATCACTGCCAGCGCACGATTGGCGATATAGGGCCGGTCTTGCAGCTCATGATGAACCTTCGCGATATCGGCCCTGGTCACGTCCACGGCGCGACGCTTGCCCAGCACAGGCAGCACATGTGCAGAAAGGACATGCTGATAGAACGCGCTCGTTGAAGCTTTCCGCTTCGTCGCGACATGCCGCGACATGAATGCCTTGGATAGGGCCTCGACCGTCAAGGTGTTCGCCGGTTCGTCCCTTTCGGCCGCAGGGTCTTTGCCGTCTGCGATCAGGCCGAGAAGCCGCATCGCTTCCTTCCTGGCGGTGTCTGGCGTCCACGGCGCGCCGTGCTTTCCGATCGTCAGGAAGCGCTGCCGGCCATGGATGCGCACTTTCAAGACGTATGCCGCATCGCGCATCTGCCGCCGCACGCCGAACCCGCGCGTCTCCGCATCCCAGCTCGTCTCACCGGCCGCGAGCCGATCGACCACGGTTTTGGTGATCTTCGCCATTGCAATCCCCCCTCATCAGCGCTGCCTAGCTACCATCTAGCAACCCATAGCTACCAAATGCAATGCATCGCCGTGGCGTATGAAGGGCCTCATTCCGTTTTAAATCAAGACATATGCTATCACCGCGCAAGGCTACCCAACACATTCCCTAAGAATGGCATTCAAGAGGTCGGCGGTTCGATTCCGCCTGGCTCCACCAAATTTCCCCCGCAGGTCGGAATATCGTCCTGACCCATCGCCCGGCTGAGCCGGCGCGCCCCGGATGCGCTCCGTGCGGCGGCCTCGAATCGCCGTCCCGTCCGCAAGACGAAGGTCCGTTCGCCGGCCCGCCCTTCGCGCGCCGGCTCGTCTTCTCCGGCCGCGGGCGCGTGCCGCGACCTGCGGGCGGTCAGACTGGCGGTCGCGCCCGGACCGCCCGACGCTGCTCAGAAAGCCGAGCCATCGTTGGCGCGCGGTCCGAACCCTCGGCCATAGCCGTAGCCTCGGCCATAGACGTCTCCGCGACCATAGCCGCGTCCATAACCGTAGCCGCGTCCATAGCCGTAACCGCGTCCATAGCCGTCGCCGCGCCCGAAGCGCCGCCCGCGCTCCTGCCGGTTGAGGTTGCGCTGGATTTCCTCGATGCGATGCTGACGGTTGTGGCGCGTGAACTCCGCATCCGCGGAGTCCAGCGCTTCGGCCCGGAGCTGATCGAGCGATCCGCCCGCCGTGGCCGCCACCGGCGAGAGGCTCGCTCCGGCGAAGGTCAGTCCGCCGGCCATGGCCAGGATGAAGAGTCTCTTGTTCATTATGGTGTCCTCCGGACGCTCCTCGATCAGGAGCCGATCCAATACCCCAACGGGCTCGAGCGGAAAAGGTTCCAACCCGCGCCCGACGGCGTCCGCGCACGCGAGAACTTCGTCATCGACAAGAGCGGACGTATCGGCAACCATGGGTTGTCGGCGCGGCCGGGCGCCGGCCAACTCGAGATGACGGGAGCTGGCTGGCGATGGCGGACGGATTTCTGCGCCACCCGGTCGCCGACCCCGCGCCTCCGGTCGAGGTCGCTTTCCTCGCCCGACATGGCGTCGCGCCTTCGGCGCTTCTGGCCGCGATGCGCCAGGCCGCCCGCCTCGGGGTCGATCCGGCGCATCATCTCCTGATGGCGGGCCATATCGACGAAACCGCCTTCTACCGGGCCTTCGCCAGCGAGATGCGGCTGGCCTTCAGCCCGGAATGTCCGCGGCTGCGCGCCGGCGGCGTCATCGGCGCGATCCAGCGCGAGGGCGTCGCGCCGGTGGAGGGGGCGGCGGATCCGCGCTTCATGCTGGCTCCGGTCGGACCGGCGCTCCGGCGCATGCTTGAAACCGGGCCTCGCGGACGGGCGGACATCGCGGTGACGACGCCGCGCGCCCTCGGGGCCGCCCTGCGCGGGGCCAATGGACGCTCGCTCGCCCGCCTGGCCGCCGGTCTCGATCCGATCGGGCTGGAGCGGCAGAGCGCGCGCACCGGTTCCAGCCGGGGCCAGCGCTTCCTCGCCGGCCTCGGCGTCGGCGCCGCCGCCTTTTGGGGCACGCTGTCGCCGTTCGAGACCTTCTTCGCCCTGGCGATCCTGGCCGGGCCGATCTTCATGGCCATCACGCTGCTGCGGCTGGCGGCGGTCTTCGAGCCGCAGACGCCCGATCTCTGGCGCGCCTGGCGCTGGCGCGTCGATGACGGCCGCCTGCCGGTCTACACGGTCGCCGTGCCGCTGCTGCGCGAGCAGGCGGTGCTGGAGCAGCTGCTCGGCGCGTTGTCGGAACTGGATTACCCGCCGGCCAAGCTCGACATCCGCCTGCTGGTCGA
>JAKFWE010000493.1 GCA_021732895.1 Allobosea sp.
AGGCGCTCTCGCGCGGGGCGGAATTCGCGCTGCTCGTCGATGACGGGGCAGAGGCGCGGGGGCTGATCCGCGAGAACCAGATGGCGCTCGGCGTTGCAGGCCACAGCCGCGTCTTCCGGCGTGATGCGACGAAGCTCGGGCCGATCAGCGGCATGCCGCCCTTCGGTCTGGTCTTCTGCGACCCGCCCTATCGCAAGGGGCTGGGCGAGAAGGCGCTGGCCTCGGCGCGCGACGGCGGCTGGCTGGAGGCCGGCGCGCTGGTTGTGCTGGAGGAGGCGGCAGGGGTCGAGATTGCGCCGCCGGACGGGTTCGAGATGCTGGAGCAGCGGGCTTATGGCGAGACGCAGGTTGTGATGCTGCGGCCAAGCTGACGCTTATCTGCGCCCGAACAGCCGCTCGAGATCCGCCAGCTTGAGTTCGACATAGGTCGGCCGGCCGTGGTTGCACTGGCCGGAATTCGGCGTGACCTCCATCTCGCGCAGAAGCGCGTCCATCTCCTGCGGCCGCAGCCGGCGCCCGGCGCGCACCGAGTTGTGGCAGGCCATGGTCGCCAGCACATGATCGAGCCGGCGCTCCAGCGACCGGGAGACGCCGTGCTCGGCGAGCGCGTCGGCGACGTCGCGCACCAACCCGCGCAGGTCGCCGCCGGCGAGCGCGGCGGGCGCCTCCCGGACCAGCACCGCGCCGGGGCCGAAGCCCTCGACGAGGAGGCCGAGCGTCGCCAGTTCGCCCTGCGCCGCGATCAGCCTGTCGGCGTCGACCGGGTCGAGTTCGACGATCTCGGGCAGCAGCAGGGCCTGCCGCGCGACGCCGTCGCGCGCCCGCTCGGCCTTGAGGCGCTCGTAGACCAGACGCTCATGGGCGGCGTGCTGATCGACGAGGACGACGCCGTCGCGGGTCTGCGCCAGGATATAGGTCTCGTGGAGCTGGGCGCGAGCCGCTCCGAGCGGCCGGTCGAGGGCGTCGGCCGCCGGCGTGGCGTCGTTTGCGCGCGTATCGGCGGCGGGCGCAGCGATAGCCTCGAACCCGGCCTGCGCCGCCTCGCCAAACCCGGATTCCGGATGCATCCAGTCCGGCCCGGCCTCGAAACGCGGGCGGATCGCGCCGGCGCCGCCGCCGACGACCGCGCGGAAAGCCTCCAGCGTGCGCGCGCCGCCGGTGGTGGCGGCACGGTGGCCGGCGGCGGCCAGCGTCGCCTTGAGGCCGGAGACGACGAGGCCGCGCACCAGTGCGGGATCGCGGAAACGTACCTCGCTCTTGGCCGGATGGACATTGACGTCGACGAGGCGGGGCTCGCAGAGGATGTCGAGAAATAGCACCGGATGACGGTCCGACGGCAGAACGTCGGCATAGGCGCCGCGCACCGCCGAAAGCAGCAGCCTGTCGCGCACCGGGCGACCGTTCACCGCCAGATGCACCCCCGCCGACGTGCCGCGATGGAAGGTCGGCAGGCCGGCGAAGCCCGAGAGCCGAACGCCCTCGCGCTCCGCCTCCAGCCGCAGGGCGTTCTCGGGGAAATCACGGCCGAGCGCGCGGGAGAGCCGGCGCAGGCGGCCCTCCTCGCCGGGCGCCTCGGCCGGCCAGTCGAAGCCCGAGACGAGCTCGCCCGCAAGCGAGACGCGGATCGCCGGATGGGCGATGGCGAGGCGGCGCAGCATCTCCGACACGGCCTGGGCCTCGGCGCGGTCGCTCTTGAGGAATTTCAGCCGCGCCGGGGTGAAGATGAACAGGTCCGTGACCTCGACGACCGTGCCGCGCGCGGCGGCGGCGGGACGGATCTGGCCCTTTTCGCCCGCCTCGACCACCAGCGCCGACCCCTGCGCGGCGTCGGCCCGGCGGGTGGTGATCGACAGTCGCGCGACCGAGCCGATCGAGGGCAGCGCCTCGCCGCGAAAGCCCAACGTGTCGATGGCGAAGAGATCGCCATCGGGCAGCTTCGAGGTGGCGTGGCGCTCGACCGACAGCGCGAGATCGGCCGCGTCCATGCCGGCGCCGTCATCGACGACGCGGATCAGTTCGCGCCCGCCGGCCGCGATGGTGACGGCGATCGCGCGCGCGCCGGCGTCGATGGCGTTCTCGACCAGTTCCTTGACGGCGGCGGCCGGGCGCTCGATCACCTCGCCGGCGGCGATGCGATCGACGAGGACGGGATCGAGGCGGCGGACGGTCATGGCTGGTCCGGAGTTCAGGCGCCGGGCGCGCCGACGCGAATCGGCTCAGCCGCGCCCCTCGGCAAGATAGCGCTTGGCGAGGAGTTTTGCCTCCTCGACGGCGGGCTGGTCGAACGGATCGACGCCCATGGCGTAGCCGGTCAGAATGGTCTCGAGCATGAAATGCATCAGCATCTCGCCGTGAACGGCCTCGTCGATCGCATCGAGGTGGAAGCGGCGCACCGCGCAGCCGTTCCTGGCGAAGGTGTCGATCATCGAGACGCCCTGGGCCGCCACGAGATCGCCGATGGTCTTGCCGGCGAAATCGTCCTGTCCGATCGAGGCGGCGAGGCCGGCGTCGATCCGCGGCCCCTTGTCCCGGGCGCCGACCGTGATCACGGTGAAGAAGCGGTCCTTGGGACCGGCGAGATAAAGCTGCTGCTGCGAATGCTGATCGACCGGCCCGAGCGCGCCGACCGGCTGCGTGCCCTGCCCATCCTTGCCGAGGCTCTCGGCCCAGAGCTGCATCCACCAGCGCGTCAGCAGCGCGAGCCTGTCGGCGTAGGGCATCAGCACGGCGATGTTCTTGCCCGAGCGCATCGCCGCGAGGTGGAGCGCGGCGCCGAGCGCCGCCGGGGTCTCGCGCACACCCCTGCCGGCGAGAACAGGCGCGACGGCCCTGGCCGCGCCGGCGCGCAGCGCCGCGATATCGAGGCCGAGCGCGGCGGCCGGCAGCAGGCCGCAATTGGTCAGCACCGAATAGCGGCCGCCGACTGCGGTGTGGTGTTCGAGGAAAGGTGCGCCGAACGGCGCCAGCAAGGCCCGCAGCGGGTGGAGCCTGCCCGGCTTCGCCGGCTCGGAGAGGCCCTGGAAGCGGGCCCCGATCGCGGCGTCGTCGAGGCCGGCGGCGCGCATCGCCCCGATGGCGGCGATGCATTGCAGCAGCGTCTCACCGGTGCCGCCCGATTTCGAGATGGCGATGATTTTCGTGGTCTTCAGCGGCAGCCGGGCGAGCAGTTCGGCATAGGTCTGCGGATCGAGATTGTCGATGAAGTGCACGCGCGGACCGGGCATGAACTGCGACAGGCCGCTGACGCCGTAATCGGCGAGTTGCGCCAGCGTCTGGCCCCCGAGGCTGGAGCCGCCGGTGCCGAGCACCAGGATGTCGGTCGCGCCCGCCTTCAGGCGGCTGGCCGCGGCGTGGACCGGGGGCAGGTCGGCCGTATCGGCGGGCAGGCCGAGCAGCGGCAGGGAACCGTCCCTCGCCTGCGCCTGAAGCCTGGTCAGCGCAGGCGCGAGATCGGCGAGCGCCCGCTCGAAGGCGGCGTCGGGGACGCCGCCCACGCCGACGCCGGATTCGAGCGCGAGATCGTAAGTTTGCTGAAGCATGGCGAAGCTCTCGATGGAACAGTCGAGTGACGGCGATCGGCGGTGCGGTCACCCTATCCGTCATCGCGAGCGAAGCGAAGCGATCCAGGCCCGCGCGGGACCCGTCCGGATCGCTTCGCTGCGCTCGCGGCGACGAGAGGCGGCCGCCCGCGACAAAGGGCCCTCATACCAGCCCGACCGGCCGGCCGACCGCCTGCACCAGCAGGCTCGGGTCGCCGAACAGACGCTGCGCCACGCGTTTGACGTCGGCCAGCGTCACCTCGGCGAAGAGCCGGTTGCGCTGCGCAAGGAACTCCGGCTCGAAACCGGTGGTCGCGAGCCCGAGCAGTTCGCCGGCGATCTTGGGCGAGGTGTCGAAGCGCAGCGGGTAGGAGCCGACGATGTAGCGCTTGGCTTCGGCCACCTCGTGCTCGGTCGGGCCTTCGCTGGCGAGCTTGGCCATCTCGTCGCGAATGACGGTGAGCGATTCGGCGACACGGTCGTTGCGGGTCGAGGTGCCGCCGACCAGCAGCGCGCTCTCGCGCAGCGGCAGCAGGCTGGAGGAGACGCCGTAAGCGAGGCCGCGCTTCTAGCGCACCTCCATGAACAGGCGCGAGGTGAAGGCCGAACCGCCGAGAATATGGTTGAGCACGTTGCCGGCGATGAAGTCCGGATCCTGCCGCATCAGGCCGGGGCCGACGAAGCGCAGCACGGTCTG
>JAKFWE010000358.1 GCA_021732895.1 Allobosea sp.
CCATTCATCGACGCGACGCGGCTTTCGGCGCTGGTCGCCTTCGACCGCTCGACGCTCGGCAACGTGCTGGAGCGGCTGGAGGCCAAGGGCGTCGTCGCCCGCGGCGCAAGCCGCGGCGACCGGCGCATCAAGGTGCTGACGCTGACGCAGGTCGGCCGCGAGCTGCTCGCCGCCGTCGAGCCGGCCGTCGAACGCGCGCAGGAGCGGATCGTCGCGCCGCTGGCTCCCGAGGAGCGGGTGAAGCTGATGGCGCTGCTCTCCCGGATGGTCGAACTCAACAACGAGGCCTCGCGCGTGCCGCTGCGCCTCGTCGCGGGGCAGGGCCTGGTCGCGGGGCAGGCATGACCGGCCGGGCGATCTTGCGCGACCATCCGGTTCTCGTCGCCGGCGGCGGCATCGGCGGGCTCGCCGCCGCGCTCGGGCTGGCCCGCAAGGGCTTCCGCGTCATCGTGCTGGAGAAAGCCCCGGCGCTGGGCGAGATCGGCGCCGGCATCCAGCTCGGCCCCAACGCCTTCCACGCCTTCGATCAGCTCGGCGTCGGCGAGCAGGCCCGCGCCATGGCCGTGTTCATCGACCAGCTCCGGCTGATGGATGCGATGACCGCCGAGGAGATCACCCATATCGACCTCGGCGAGGCCTTCCGGACGCGCTTCGGCAACCCCTACGCCGTCGTCCATCGCGGCGACCTGCACGGCGTCTTTCTGCGCGCCTGCGCCGAGCATCCTGCGATCACGCTGCGCACCAGCGCCGAGGTCGTCTCCGCCGCGCAGGACGGCGCCTCGGTTTCCGCCGCGCTGGCTTCCGGCGAACGCGTGCAGGGAGCGCTTCTGGTCGCCGCCGACGGGCTCTGGTCCAACCTGCGCAGGCAGGTCGTCGGGGACGGGCCGCCGCGCGTCTCCGGCCACACCACCTATCGCTCGGTCATCCCCACCGGGCAGATGCCGGAGGATCTGCGCTGGAACGCGGCGACGCTCTGGGCCGGCCCGAAATGCCACATCGTGCATTATCCGCTGTCGGGCTGGAAAAGCTTCAACCTCGTCGTGACCTACCATAACGACGCGCCCGAACCGGTCGCCGGCAAGCCGGTTTCCGAGGAGGAGGTCCGCAAGGGCTTCGAGCATGTCCATGAGCGCGCTCGCTCGATCATCAGCCACGGCCGCGACTGGAAGCTCTGGGTGCTGTGCGACCGCGACCCGGTCGAGAACTGGGTCGATGGCCGCATCGTCCTGCTCGGAGACGCCGCCCATCCGATGATGCAGTATTTCGCGCAGGGCGCCTGCATGGCGCTGGAGGATGCGGTCTGCCTCTCGCACATGCTCTCGAGCCGCGACGATCTCGACGCCGCGCTCGAGGCGTATCGCTCCCGGCGCGTGGTGCGCACCGCCCGCGTGCAGCTCCAGTCGCGCGAGATCGGCGAGCATGTCTACCATCCGGCCGGCGCGCATGCGCTGGTGCGCAACGCGATCATGCGGTCGAAGAGCTCGGCGCAGTTCCATGAAGCGCTGGCCTGGCTCTATGGCGGGACCGGGCTTTAGGCCTGATCGCCCGGCGCCGGCGAGCCCGCAGCCGGCAGAAAAACCCGGCTCGCGAGAATGTCGGCCGGCTCCAGCGTCATGATCTCGCCTCGGCCGAGGCGGCGGTCGAGATCGGCCATCAGGCGGTTGGCCTGGCGCAGGCGGGCGCGGTCGAGCGCATGGCGGATCGAGCGGGCGGATCGAGCAGGCGGAGCGCGGCGCGGCGATCGAAACCGTGACCGGTGCGGCCGGAACGGTCGGCAAACGGGTCGCTGTTCCCTGCGGAACAGCGTCGACGACCGGCTTGCGTGACTGTCAGGTTGATCGTCGCCCGGTTGCGCTGACAAGGTATCGCGCCGGTGCAACGACGCCTCGGTCTTCGCGCCATCCGCGCCGCCTGACGCCGCCGCCATTGCCCGCCCAGAGGAGATGACGCTATGTTTCCGATCGTGACCGCGTATCGTTCCGCAAGCCTCGGGGAGAGTCCGCTGCGACTCCTGTCCGCCCTGTGCGCCGCCTTCGCGATCGTCCTGACGCTGGCTCAACCAGCCGGCGCGCAGCCCGCGCCCGGCCAGCCTGCGGCGACGGCCAAGCCGCCGCCGCTCGTGCCGCTCGAACAGGCGTTCCTGAAGGCGGCGACGGCGCTGTTTGAATCGATCCCGGCCGCGCAGGGCAGGACCGTGATCGTGATCGACCCGCTGGTCGATGGCGTCACCGGGATACAGTCCGTCGCGACGCGCAACTTCGACCGGCGCATCGCCCAGCTTGTCGCCGAGCGTTACAGGCATATCGAGATCGCGGCGCTGACGCCCGAGAACGTCGCGCGCGCCCGCTACGTCTTCATCGGCACGTTCAACACCATCAACAACGCCGGCCAGCCGACCGGGCCGCGCGACGCCTTCTGGATCTGTTTCGCGCTGGTCGACAAGCAGTCGAAGACGGTCCATGCCCGCTCCGTCGCCCGCGCCACGCTCTCGGATGTGGACATCGCGCCGGCGAGCTTCTTCGCCGACACGCCGGTCTGGGGCCTCGATTCCGCGACCACGGCCTATATCGAGACCTGCCAGCGCTCCAAGCCCGGCGACCCGGTCAGCGCCGCCTATCTCGACCAGCTCCCGGCCGCGGCGCGGATCCGCGAGGCGACGGCGGCCTACGAAGCCGGCGATGCGCGGCGCGCGCTCATGCTCTACCGCGAGGTGCAGGCGACGGAAGCCGGCGACCAGATCAGGACGCTGAACGGCGTCTATCTGTCGCTGACGGCGCTCGGCGAGAAGGAGGCGGCCGCCACGGCCTTCGCCCAGCTCGTCGAGGGCGGGCTCAAGCTCGGGCGGCTCGGCGTGCTGTTCCTGTTCCAGCGCGGCACGACCGACTTCAACGAGGATGCGCGCGTCTCGGCGCAATATCCCGCCTGGATCAGCGAGATCGCGGCGCGCGCCGGCGCCGCCGACACCTGCCTCCAGGTCGTCGGGCACGCCAGCCGGACCGGCGGCGAGCCGTTCAACGAGCGCCTCTCGCTCGACCGGGCTCAGCGCATCGTCATGCTCCTGAGCGAACGGGCGCCGGCGCTGGGCGCGCGGCTGAAGCCGGCCGGCTCCGGTTCGCGCGAGGTCCTGGTCGGCCTGCCGCGCGACGACGCCAGCACCGCGCTCGACCGGCGCGTCGAGTTCAAGCCGACAAGCTGCGCATGAGCGCCGGCGAGCCGAACCGTCGCGCGGCCGACGACCGTCGTCCGCTCGATCCGGGAGCGCGGATCGGCGAGCAGTTCCTGGTGTTGCGCGGGGCCGGCGTCGATTCCGCCGGCTTCGCCTATGCCTGCCTGCGGCTGGCGGACCAGGCCAATGTGGCGATCGTCGAATGCTGTCCCGCCGGGCTCGCGGCGCGCGGCGAAGGCGGCGCGGTTCTGGCGATCCGGGGCCGGGAGTACGAGTTCGCCGCCAGGCTCGCGGCGTTCGGGGCGCGCGCCGCCGCGCTGCGGGCGATCGCCCATCCCGCGATCGAGCCGATCGGCGCGCCCTTGAGCGCGCTCGGGGGCCTCTATGTCGCGCATGACCTCGGCGCAACCACGACTCTCGACGCCTGGAGCGCGGGATTGACGCGGCGGCCGGCGGCCGTCGACGTCGCCCGGATCGCGGGGCGGCTCGCCTCGGCGCTGGCGGCGGCCCACGCCGCCGGGCTCGGCCATGGCGCGGTCGCCGCGCCTGCGATCGGGCTGTCGCGGCCGGGGGACGCCATGCTGCGCGGCTTCATGCTGCGCACCGACGATGCGTCCGCTGCGCTCGCCGACGCGCGCGGACTGGCCGCCGCGCTCTATGGCGTCGTCACCGGCCGTCCCGCTCCGGCGCAGGAACGCGACAGCGGCCTCGACGCCCGCCATGCCGCCCTGCACACCGCCGCCGGCGACTATCCCGATGCGTTGCTGGCGGCGATCGACGCCGCGCTCGGGCTCGACGGCGGCTCCGACCCGATCGACGCCGGATCCTGGCTCGCCGGGCTGGTCGCGACCGCGCGCGAGATGGGGGCCGAAGCCGGCGCTCTCGCCGGTCGCGACCCGCCGCCGGACGCTGCTGAGGAAACGGTCGTCGCGGCCGCTCCGCGCGCGCTTCCGCCATCGCCCGAAACAGCCCCGCCGCCGCGCCCTGCGCGGACCCCGCGCACGAGGCCGGTCCTTGCGATGCTCGCGGCGACGGCGCTGGTTCTCGTCGGCGTCGCCGGATGGCTCG
>JAKFWE010000496.1 GCA_021732895.1 Allobosea sp.
GGTTCGGCTGTCGCGGCGCTGATGGATCCGATATCAGGATGTCATCGGTCGCCTTGCGGCGATCGCGCTATCCTGACGCTCCACCGGACCAGCCTCATGCGCATCGCCTCGCTCTACCGCTATCCCGTCAAGGGGCTGTCGCCCGAGCCCCTGGCGCGCGCCAGACTGAGCGCCGGCGCCTATTTCCCCGGCGACCGGCTTTTCGCGATCGAGAACGGACCCTCGGGCTTCGATGCCGCCGCGCCGGCGCATCAGCCCAAGATCAGGTATCTGATGCTGATGCGGGACGAGATGCTGGCGCGGCTGCGCACACGCTTCGACGACGCCAGCGGCGAACTGGCGATCAGCCACGAAGGTCAGGAGGTGCTGCGCGCCGATACGGCCTCGAGCGAGGGGCGCGGGCTGCTTTCGGCGTTCTTCGAGGGCTACATGCCCGACGCGCTGCGCGGCAAGCCCCGTCTGCTGCGCGCGCCGGACGGCTACCGTTTCACCGATTCGCGCGCGGGTTTCGTCTCGATCATCAATCTCGCCAGCGTCGCCGACCTCGAATCCCGGATCGGCGCCGCAGTCGATCCACTGCGCTTTCGCGGCAACATCATGGTCGAGGATCTGCCGGCCTGGGCCGAGTTCGGCCTGGTCGGCCGCGAAATCGGCGGTCCTTCAGGCCTTCGCCTGCGCGTGACCAGGCGCATCGAGCGCTGCGCCGCCACCAATGTCGATCCGCAGACCGGGCTGCGCGACATGCAGATTCCAAGGGCGCTGATGAGCCATTACGGCCATGTCGATTGCGGCGTCTACTGTGAGGTGCTCGCCGATGGCGCGCTGACGGCGGGCGAGAGGCTCGAGGCGATCGCGCCGAAGCGGAGCGCCGGCCTCGGCATCGACTGAAAGAAAAAGGAGGCGCCGGGCGCCTCCTTCAGTCGATCCCCCGATGCGCCGATGCAGCCATCATTCCGTCTCGGCGGGGCTGTCGCCGTCCGAGCCGAGCGCGTCCATGACCTCGCGCGGCGAGCGGCGCCGCCCGCGCGGGCGTTTCACCGGGCCATCGCCCGCGGCATCGCCGCCGACGCCGTCGGCAGCCGCCTGAGACGGCTCCTCGACGACGGCGACGGGCACCCGCACCGGTGTCGTCAGAAAGGAGGGCAGGCCGGCGGGCTCGGCATCGGCGCTTGTTTCCGCCTCGAACTCGCGACGGGGCCTACGGTCCGGACGCGGGCCGCGCTCGAAACGCCTCTCGATCGGCGCGGTCGCGCCAGACCCATCCTCGGCGGGAAGATTCGCGGAAGAATTCTCGACGCGAGGCGCGTGCCCCGCCGAGCCGTTATGACCCGCCTGACCGTTCTGCCCGCCTTCGGCGCGGTCGAAGCGACGACCATCCCGATCATTGCGATCGAAGCGGCGCGGAGCGTTGCGATCGTGATTCTGGCGATCGTGATTCTGGCGGTCAATATTCGGGCGCTCATGATTCTGGCGCTCGTTCATTCGCGGCTGGCGATCATGGCGCTGTCCGCCATTCGGCTGGCCCTCGCCCGCCTCGCCCTCGTTGCGCTGCGCGCCATGGCCGCCATAGCCGTTCTGATGAACCCGGATCTCGGGCTGTGGCGCGCCGGGCTGGCCCGGGCCGGACTGCTGAGGGGCCTGGGCGTCGTCCTCGCCGTCGTCCTCGCCATAATCGTCGGCGTCGTTGAAGGCGCGATTGGGCGGAAAACTGTGCCCGAACTGCTGCGCCATCTGTTCCTGACCGGCAAGCAGGATGCGATAATAATGCTCGGCGTGCTGGAAGTAATTCTCTGCGGCGACCGGGTCGCCCGACGATTGCGCGTCGCGCGCGAGCTGAAGGTATTTCTCGGCGACATGCTGCGCCGTGCCCCGGACCTTCACGTCCGGACCATTGGATTCATAGCTGCGCTGCAGCGGATTTGGCGACTTGCGGTTGCCGTTGTTGTTGCTGTTGTTGCCGCCACTGTTGTTGCGGCCGCGCATGCGCCGGTTCTGACCTGGTCTCATTCGCGTCTGTCTCGCGCTCTGTTCGTTCGAGGCAACCGTATGGCCGTCATGCGTGCCCCGGTGCGCTGCGGGTTGCGGCGCGGCGCCGGGTGAGGTGGACCTGAGGGGGCAATGCGCCGTTCCTGGCCTTCACACGCCTGTTTTCCGTAAGCGGGGCTGGCTCATCCTCACCCCGACGCCGATGACATCCTGACGACGACCGCTCTGTTCAGGTTCATCGGTCCCATCGACATGGTGACATGTCCGAAGGCAACGCCTCACGATCCCGGAGGCCACTCAAGGCTCGGCGCTGACCAAACCAGCTTCGGCTCCGACCGTGCATAGCCGTTTTCGATCGTCTCTCCAAGCGAAATCGCACGATCGGCGACCGTCGATCACGTCCGGCCGAAGATCTGGGCGCGCGGATGGCCGCCGAGATCATGACGCTCGCCGCGATGGCGCAGTCCGCCGGCCTGCATGATCGCGACGACCTCGCGGGCCTGCCCGGCGCCGATCTCGAGGATCGCCACGCCGGCGGCCCCCAGCAGGCCGGGCAGCGCGGCCGCCAGCACCCGATAGGCCGCGAGCCCGTCGGCCCCGCCATCCAGCGCCAGCGTCGGGTCATGGTCGCGAACGGCGACGGGCAGGCTGTCCAGTTCGGCGGTGGCGATATAGGGGGGATTGGAGACGATCAGATCGAAGACCCCGCTCACCCCCGAGACCCAGTCGCCGACCCGGAACTGCGCCCGTTCGGCAACCCCGTTGCGCACGGCGTTCGACATGGCCGTTTCGCAGGCCTCCGGCGCGACATCCACGCCGAGCCCTCGCGCCGACCTGAATTCGCTGAGCAGGGCGATCAGCAGGCATCCCGAACCGGTTCCGAGATCAAGAATCGAGAGAGCGTCGTCGCGCCGCCCGGACAAGGTCTCGAGCGCGGCCTCAATGATGCTTTCGCTGTCGGGGCGCGGTTCGAGCGTCGCGTTGGACAGGCTGAACGGAAGCCCCCAGAACTCGCGCTCCCCGAGTATTCGCCAGACGGGCTCACCGGCGATCCGGCGGACACGGAACCCGGCGATCCGCGCGATGACGGCCTCTTCGAGCACGGCGAACGGATCGTGATTGCCGATCACGCCCCCGGCCGCCGCCTCGACGAGGATGCGGGCGTCCAGCGCGGCCGACTCGGACCCCGAACGCAGGAAATCCGAGGTCAGCCTGCGACGCGCCTCCAGCATCGAGAGAGGGGTTTCCCCGAACGGCGGGCATGGCGACGCGAGCGCGTCGGTCGATGCCGTCCTCGCGTCCGTATCCGCCATGAACGTCAGTTACCCTGCACCAGGTTGTTGACGCAGAACGTCATCTTCTGCCGGATCGCCGAGCGGCTCTCGCGAGCGCCGCGCATCTGCTGCCGGCAGATCTTGCGCGCCTGCGCCTGCGTCATGGCCTTGTTCAGGACGGCCGGCTCGCCTGCCGTGGCGCGGCGAAGCACGCGATCCTGGGCTTCCGCCTGACCACCGAACGAGATGGCCAGCAATCCCGCGGCGGCGAGGCTGGAGACAAGAGCTTTCATGAGATTCTCCCGATTGTCGAAGACGATTGTCGCTTCAACGCCGGTGAGCCGGAGAGGTTGCATGCGGCCTTCACCCAGACGGCGCCGAGGCCAGCAATCCGGCCTGATGCTCGGCGGTCAGGGCGTCGATGATCTCGTCGAGCACCAGTCCCTGCATCATCTCGTCGAGCTTGTAGAGCGTCAGGTTGATGCGGTGGTCGGTGACCCTGCCCTGCGGAAAATTATAGGTGCGGATTCGCTCGGAACGGTCGCCGGAGCCGATCTGCGCGCGCCGGTCGGCGGCGCGTTCGGAATCGATGCGGGTTCGCTCGATGTCGTAAAGTCGAGCCCTCAAGAGATCGTAGGCCCGGGCCTTGTTCTTGTGTTGCGAACGCTCGTCCTGGACCACCACGGCGATCCCGGTCGGAAGATGCGTCAGGCGCACCGCCGATTCCGTCTTGTTGACGTGCTGGCCGCCGGCGCCGCCGGCGCGCATCGTGTCGATGCGGATATCGGCGTCGTTGATCGCGACGTCGACGTCGGTCGCCAGAGGCAGCGTCGCCACCGTGGCGGCCGAGGTGTGGATGCGTCCGCTGGTCTCGGTATCGGGCACGCGCTGGACGCGATGCACGCCCGACTCGAATTTCAGGCGCGCATAGACGCCCCGGCCGGCGATCTCGGCGATGACCTCCTTGAAGCCT
>JAKFWE010000501.1 GCA_021732895.1 Allobosea sp.
GAGCCGCGAGATCGCGAAGGCGGCGCAGGTGGCGATGAACAGCGTCAGCACGCCCGTCGTGACGGCGATGAAGAAGCTGTTGAACATCTGCAGCCAGAAATTCGTCAGGTAGTAGTGCTGCTGCTTGAACACGATCTGGAAGTTCTGCAGCGTCGGCTGAGCCGGCCAGAGCGTGCCGGCCAGCATCGATTCTTGGTTCGAGATCGACAGCACGAAGAGATGGTAGAGCGGCAGCAGCGTCCAGAGCAGGACGGGGATCGCGATCAGGATCAGCTTGCCTTCGTCGAGGACCTTTCTCACGCGTCGGCCCCCTTCGACAGGCGCTTCACCATGAACCAGACCATCGGCAGGATCAGCGGCATGGCGACGATGATCGAGGCGATGCCGAGATCGAGGTTGTTGTTGCGCATGTAGCGGATGCCGAGCGTCGCCAGGACATGGTTGAGGTCGCCGGGCCCGCCGCCGGTGAGCAGGTAGACGCTGTTGAAGTCGCCCAGCGTCCAGATCATCGAGAGCATCGTCGAGGTGATGTAGAGCGTCGCCAGCGACGGCCAGGTGATGAACTTGAACTGCTGCCATTTGCTGGCGCCGTCGACGCTGGCGGCCTCATAGAGATCCTGCGCGATGGCGAGCCTGCCCGTGACGAGGATCAGGGTCCAGAACGGCAGCGACTTCCAGATATGCACCATGATCGAGCTGGCGAAGGCCAGCGTCGGATCGGTCAGCCAGCCCGGTCCCTCGACGATGCCGAACCACTGGAAGAGCTGGGAATTGATCATCCCCGTCTCGGGGTTGAGCATCACCCGGAAGGACAGGATGGTCGGGATCGAGGGCACCGCCCAGGGCAGGATGAACAGAACCAGCACGATGCGGACCCAGCCGCGCTGCGAGACGAAGAAGCCCGAGAGCCAGAGCGCGATCAGGAATTTCAGGTTCACCGCGATGAACAGGAACAGGATGGTGTTGACGATGGTGCGCAGGAAGATCGGATCGGCGAAGAGCTGCCGGTAGGAATTCCAGTTGAGGCCCAGCCAGAACCCGTAGATCACGGGATAGGCGACCATCACCGCGAACACGAGCACATAGGGCGCCAGCATGATCGCGCCCCAGAGCGCGCGGTCGCGTGAAAAGCCCGAGACATCAGCCTTCGGCAGGCTTGTCGGAACGCTCATCGCAGTCGCGGTCATGACGTCTTAATCCTTCGCCGCCTCGTGTAAACGGCCCGGCGCTCCGCGGCCTGTCGGCCGGCCGCGGAGCGCCTCGTCGCTGTCGTTTCAGGGCGCGGGCGTCAGCCGGCGATCTGCTTGATGCGGGCGATCATCTCGTCCACCGCGACCTCGGGCGCAACCTTGTCCTGGACGACGCGGTTGACGGCCTTCGCCCAGACGTTCTCGGCGTTCACCGCCGTGAACTTGTAGTTGTAGACGAACTGGAACGGGATCGTCCCGGAGGAGAACTGCTTGAAGACCAGCGCCCGGTGCGGGTCCTTGCCGTCGGTCCAGAACGGGCTGGCGAGGCCGGATTTGGTGGTCGGCAGCCAGCGGCCGAGCGAGCCCTCGACGAAGGGGCGCAGGTTCTCGTCCTTCATCATGAAGGCCATGAACTCCTTGCCGCGCTTCTTGTTCTTGCCGTCGGCGAAGACCACGGCCGTCTTGACGGCGGCGAGGTTCGGCAGCGGCTTGCCGTCGGGCTTGTCGGGGAACTGCGTGGTGCGGATGTTGTCGAAATAGTTCTTCTTCGCCTGCTCGCGCTGCTCGGCCGTCAGGGCCGGGTTGTTCATGTCGTCGAGATGCTTGGAGGCGATCGAGATCGTCGCGTTGTGGGTCGCGACGATGGTCTTGTTGTGGAAGGCGACGTTGTTGTCGGGGTCGAGCCAGTTGACCGAGGAGGGCGGCGTGCAGCCGCGCGCGCTGATGCTGGCATAGGCCTTCACCGCCTCGGCCATCGCCTTCTTGTTGGCGGGCTCGTCGAGCACGATCTTGCCGGTGTCGTCGACGACCTTGGCGTCGAAGGCGTTGGCGAAGGTCAGGAACGAGTAGAAGGTGTCGGAGGCGGCGACGCCCATCGGATGGCCGACGCCGTAGATGCGCTTGCCCTTGGCGCGCAGGCCGGCCTGGACCTTGTCGCACCAGAAATCCCAGTAGCCGTTCCACCCCTTCGGGATGTCGCTTTCCTTGAAGCCCGCCTCTTCGAGCATGTCCTTCCAGTAGGTGATGTGCATCATCTGCTGCTGAACCGGGAAGGCGTAATAGGCCTTCTTCTTGGTCTTGTCGTTCATCAGCAGGGTGGTGACGAGCGAATCCGGCAGGATGTCGTTCTTGAGCGGCTCCAGCACGTCGGACACGTCCTCGAGCTTGCCGTCGAAGGCCCATTTGCCGGTGGTGCGGAAGTCGTAGGTGGTGCAGAAGCCGACGTCGGGCGGCGTGCCGGCCTCGACGGCGCCGACCGACTTGGTGACGCAGTCCTCGGTCGCGTAGAGCGAGAGATCGACCTTGACCCCCGTCGCCTTCTGGAACTTGTCGACGACGGCGAGCAGGGCGTCGTCCTCGCCTTTGTAGAAGCCCTTGGTGAACCAGACGGTGATCGACTCCTGCGCCACCGCCGCCCCCGACCAGCCGGCGGCGATCGCCGCGAGAGCCGCGCCGGTGACGAGACAACGAACCGATTTCATGGGTAACCTCCCGTTTAAAACGTTTAAATTCAGCGTTTTGGAACGCCTTGCCGAGGACACTAGTCGAAAACGCGTGCGACAAACAAGCCGGATGCGTGCAGGAAATTCGGGCAGTCCCGACCGGCTGGAAGGGCATGACGCGCGGGTCGTGAATCCTGATGCGGATCGGCGAGCGCCCATGCCATGATGAGTTTCACCGATCTGTCACATGCGGGGTCTACCGGCGGGGTCCGTCCGCCTGTCGCGGCCCTGCAAAGGAGATGAAAATGCGTCCGAACTCGGTGATCGCCATCATGGCGGCCGGACTTTCCGCCGCCGTCCTCGCGGTTCAGCCCGCCTGGGCGGCCGAAGGCAAGCTCGTTCTCTACACCAGCCAGCCGAACACCGACGCACAGCAGACCATCGACGCCTTCAAGGCGAAGCATCCGAAAGTCGAGATCAGCTTCGTGCGCGACGGAACGCCACGCGTCATGGCCAAGCTGCGCGCCGAGATCGCGGCCGGCGCGCCGCAGGCCGACGTTCTGCTGATCGCCGACTCGGTGACGATGGAAGGGCTCAAGAAAGAGGGCCGCCTGCTCGCCCATGACAAGGCGGACCTGTCGGCCTATCCGGCCGGCATTCACGACCCGCAGAAGATGTGGTTCGGCACCAAGCTGATCACCACCGGCATCGTCTACAACACGAAGGCGCCGCTGAAGCCGACGAGTTGGGCCGACCTCGCCAAGCCCGAGGTGAAGAACCTGCTCGCCATGCCGAGCCCGCTGACCTCCGGCGCGGCGCTGATCCACGCCATCACCCTGACCGGCTCCCTGCCCGGCGGCTGGGGCTTCTACGAGGGCCTGAAGGCCAATGGCGCGCTCGCCGCCGGCGGCAACGGCGACATCCTGCGGCAGGTCGCCACCGGCGAGAAGCTCTACGGCATGATCGTCGACTTCATGCCGATCCGCGAGAAGGCCAAGGGCGCGCCGGTCGAGTTCGTCTTCCCGAGCGAGGGCGTCTCGGCCGTCAGCGAACCGGTGGCGATCCTGAGCACGACGAAGAACGCCGAAGCCGCCAGGGCCTTCGTCGATTTCGTGATCTCGAAGGAAGGTCAGGAACTGGCGCTGAAGCAGGGCTATGTCGCCGCCCATCCCGATGTCGCCTTGCCGGCAGGATATCCGGCGCGCAGCGCGATCAGGCTGATGCCGTTCGATCCGGCCAAGGCTCTGGCGGACGAGGCGGCCGCGCGCAAGCGCTTCAGCGCCATCTTCGAGTGAGGCTGCGGCGCGCGGCCGGGCGATGAGCGAAGTCGCGCCCGCGCTCGCGCCTCATCGGCGGGCCGCGCGCTTCGCCGTGTCGGCGCCGCGGCTGCCAGCCGGGCTGGGCCTTCCCGCCGCCCTGACGCTGACGGCCGTCATCCTCGGCGCGCTGCCTTTCCTGCGCCTCGCCGCCGCAGCGCTCGCGCCCGGCGGCGGCTTCGCGCCGGAGGCGGCGCTCGCCGAGATCGGCAGCCGCCCCGCGCTCGCGGCGACGCTGCACACGCTGGAAACGGCTGGTTTCTCGGCACTGGGCGCACTGGTC
>JAKFWE010000275.1 GCA_021732895.1 Allobosea sp.
AGATAGACGATGGCGCCGTGCAGGTCGCCGGCGACCGGCACGGCGCCATCGTCCATCTGTTCGAGCGCGACTGTTCGGTGCAGCGCTCGAACCAGAAGCTGCTGGAGGAGGCGCCCGCGCCGAACCTGAAGCCCGAAACCCGCGCCGCGCTGCACGACTACGCGCTGCGGCTCGCGCGCGCGATCGCGTACGACAATCTCGGCACGGTCGAGTTCCTCGTCGATGCGGCGACGCAAGCCGTGTTCTTCCTGGAAATGAACACGCGGCTGCAGGTCGAGCACCCGGTCACCGAAGCGATCACCGGGCTCGACCTGGTCGAATGGCAGATCCGGATCGCCGCCGGCGAGGCGCTGCCGCTCAGGCAAAGCGAGATCGCCTGCGACGGCCATGCGATCGAGGCCCGGCTGACGGCCGAGCGCGTCGAGGCCGGCTTTCGCCCCGAGACCGGGACGATCGAACTCTGGCGCACGCCTTCGGAATTGCGCATCGACAGCGGCGTCTCGAGCGGCGATGCGGTTTCGCCGCACTACGATTCGCTGCTCGCCAAGGCGATCGCGCATGCGCCCGACCGCGACGGCGCCATCCGCGCGCTCGCCAGGGGGCTGGAGCGGATGAGCGTGCTCGGCTTGCCGACGACCCGGCCCTTCCTCGTCGAGGCGCTGCGCGCGCCCGCCTTCACGGCCGGGGCCACGACGCTGTTCATCACCGAGACCTGGCCCGAGGGCTGGTCGCCTCCAGCCGTCGATGGCGACGCCGTCGATGCGGTGGCCGCGGCGCTCTGGCTGGCGCGGGCGGGGCCCAGCCGGATGCCGGCCCGTGGCGCAGCCTGGCCGGATTCCGGCTGCTGGCCGGCGCCGGCCGCCCCGCCGTCAGTCACCTTTCACTGGGCGAGGCCGAGTCCGCGCGCGGAGTGAAGATCGCCACGCATCCGGGCTTCCTGCGTGTTTTCGCCAAGGATGGCGCGCATCACGACGTCGCGCTGCGCAAAGTCGCCGAGCCGGACGCGTGGCTGGTCGCTGTCGATGGCGAAAGCCTTCCGGTCGATGCGGTCTGCGACGCGGCCGGCGTCTGGCTTCGCTATCGGAGTTTCGAGGGGCGCATCGCCATGGCGCTGGCCGTCGAGCAGGCCGCCGCGAGCCGAGGCGCGGCCGGCGAGGCCAGCGACAGCGTGCGCGCGCCGATGCCGGGCACGGTTTCCGCCATCCATGTCGGCGCTGGCGACAGGGTCGCGGCCGGCGAGATCGTGGCCGTGCTGGAATCGATGAAGCTGTTCATGGAATTGCGGGCGACGGCGGCCGGAACGGTTCTGCGGATCGCGGCCGGCCCGGGCGCGACGGTTGCCGCCGGAGAGGCGATCGTCATCTGCGAGCCCGATCCGCCCCGCGCATGAAGGGCCGGCGGCCCATCGGCCGAGGGTGACGGAACCGGAGAATGAGAAGTGGTGCCGCAAGAGGGATTCGAACCCCCGACCCCCTCATTACGAATGAGGTGCTCTACCAGCTGAGCTATTGCGGCGACGCGGGCAGCCTCTACCAGCCCATCCGATTCCTGGCAAGGAAAAGCATGCCGGAGCCGCGAATTCTCAAGGTTTGCGCAGCTTTTCCGTCTCGGGCTTTTCCTGCCCCAGCGCGACGATGCCGCGCCTGATAGCGCGCGTCCGGGTGAAGTGCCGGTGCAGCGTCTCGCCATCGCCATAGCGGATGGCCCGCGTCAGCAGCGAGAGATCCTCGCTGAAGCGCCCGAGCATCTCCAGCACCGCCTCCTTGTTGTGCAGGAAGACGTCTCGCCACATCGTCGGGTCGGAGGCCGCGATGCGGGTGAAATCGCGGAAGCCGCCGGCGGAGAACTTGATCACCTCCGATTGCGTCACCGCCGCCAGATCCTCGGCCGTGCCGACGATGGTGTAGGCGATGAGATGCGGCAGATGGCTGGTGATGCCGAGCACGAGATCATGGTGCTGCGGCGTCATGATCTCGACGATCGCCGCCATCCCCTCCCAGAGCTGGCGCGTGCGCGCGACAGCCGTTTCGTCGGCGCCGTCCGGAGGCGTCAGGATGCACCACCGGTTCAGGAACAGGCTCGGGAAGCCGGCGTCGGGGCCGGAATTCTCGGTGCCGGCGACGGGATGGGCCGGGACGAAATGCACCCCGTCCGGCAGATGCGGCAGCACCGCTTCGACCACGGCGCTCTTGACCGAGCCGACATCCGAAAGGATCGCGCCGGGCTTGAGGCTGCCGGCGATCTCGGCCGCAACCGCGCCGCAGGCCCCGACGGGCACGCAAAGGATGACGTGGTCGGCGCCGCGCGCCGCCTCGGTCGCCGTCTCCGCGATCGCGTGGCCGAGGCCGAGTTCGCGGGCGCGGGCGCGCACAGCGGGTTCCCGGTCCGCCAGCACGACATGGGCGGCGAGGTTCAGCTCCTTTGCGGCAAGGGCGATCGAGGAGCCGATCAGCCCGATCCCGATGATCGCGAGGCGGCCGAACAGCGGCTCGCTGCGGCGCGGCGCGAAATCGACCAGTTCGCTCATGGCGTCGCAGCCATGAAATCTGTCAAGGTGGCGAGGACGAGGCGGTTGGCCTCCTCCGAACCGATCGTCAGGCGCATCGCGCCGGGCAGACCATAGGCGCCCATCGCGCGCAGGATCAGCCCGCGCCGCGTCAGGAAGGCGTCCGCATCCCTGGCCGTCCGGCCCGGCGTCTGCGGGAAGTGGATCAGCACGAAATTGCCGACCGACGGCGTCACGCGCAGGCCGAGTTTCTCGAGTTCCGCCGTGGTCCAGGCGAGCCATCGGTCATTGTGCTCGATCGCCGCAGCGACATGGGCCTCGTCGGCGATGGCCGCGGCGCCGGCCTCCAATGCGGCGCCGTTCACGTTGAACGGGCCACGGATGCGCTCCAGCGCGTCCACGACATGGGCCGGCCCGTAGAGCCAGCCGAGGCGCAGATTGGCCAGCCCGTAGATCTTCGAGAAGGTGCGCGTCATCACGACGTTCTCGCAGGTCGCGACCAGTTCCAGCCCCGAGGCGTAGTCGTTGCGCCGGACATATTCGGCATAGGCCGCGTCGAGAACCAGCAGGATGTCGGGCCGCAGGCCGGCCTGCAGGCGCTTGACCTCGTCGAAGGGCAGATAGGTGCCGGTCGGGTTGTTGGGGTTGGCGAGGAAGACGATCTTCGTGCGCGGCGTCACGGCCGCCAGGATGGCGTCGACATCGGCGGTGAGGTTCGTCTCCGGCGCGACGACGGGCCTGCCGCCGCAGGCCAGAATGGCGATGCGGTAGACCAGAAAGCCGTGCTCGGTGAAGATGCCCTCGTCGCCGTCGCCGAGATAGGCCCTGGCGACGAGTTGGAGCAATTCGTCGGAGCCCGTGCCGCAGATGATCCGGCCGGAATCGAGCCCGTAGCGGGCGGCGATGGCCTGGCGCAGCTTCGTCGAGGAGCCGTCGGGATAGAGTTCGAGCTTGCCGGCAAGCGCGCCATAGGCCGCCACGGCTTTCGGGCTGGGGCCGAGCGGCGTCTCGTTCGAGGAGAGCTTGTGCAGCTTCACACCGGCCGGCGCGGCGGATTTGCCCGGCACATAGGCCTCGATATCGAGGATTCCGGGGCGCGGGACGGGGCGGGTGGCCATGGCGGTCTTACTTTCGGTTTCACGTCCAATCCGCTTCCGTCATCCCGGACGGAGCGAAGCGGAGATCCGGGATCCATTCCGGAGCGCGGATCGGAGAGGTTCCGGAATGGGTCCCGGGTCTCCCTTCGGTCGCCCGGGATGACGGCGGCGGGTTTCAGAAGCGCTGGGTCATTGGCTCATCAATGGACGGGTTTGACGGCGAAGCGGGCGGCGTGACTGCCGATTTCGGCGAAGTCGCCGAGGCCGGCGGGCGCGAGCGCGGCGCGGAGCGCCTCCGGCGAGACCTCGCCGGAGGCGGCGACGAGCAGCGACAGATGCGAGCCGTCGGCCGCCGAGGCCGAGACCTCGGCGAGATGCCGGCCGAGGCCGGCGCGCAGCGTCTCCGACCAGCGCTCGACGCGGGCGGCGTAGAGCACGATCTCGCGCACGGCGGCGTCGGCCAGCGACTTGGCCACGCAGTAGACTGGCGTGCCGGCCGGGTGGCCGGGACGCTCGATGAAGGGCAGCCGCGCGATGATCTTGGGCGCATCCGGCCCGACCAGATCGCGCCACCAGATGCCGGCGCTGGCGCCCTGGTCCATCCGGAAGACGC
>JAKFWE010000121.1 GCA_021732895.1 Allobosea sp.
CCCCTGGTCTCCGGCATGCGATGCCTAGCAGCGAGCCAATCTGTCGAAGAAACCCGGGGCATGCCGCCACCGGGCCAGACATGGGGAACAGCGATGACGATCGACCGTCGTAGTTTTCTGGCCGGCGCCTCCGCCGGCGCCACCCTGATCGCCGCGCCGTCGCTGGTGCGGGCGCAGGGGGCCGGGCCCATCAAGGTGGGCGAGATCAACAGCTACACGGCGCAGCCCGCCTTCCTGAAGCCCTATCGCCAGGGCTGGGAGCTGGCGCTGGAGCAGGTCAATGCGGCGGGCGGGGCGCTCGGCCGCAAGATCGAGACGGTGTTCCGCGACGATGGCGGCAAGCCGGAAGACGCGGTGCGCCATGCCGGCGATCTGATCAACGCCGAGAAGGTCGATCTGCTCTCGGGCGGCTTCCTCTCCAATGTCGGCCTCGCCATCGCCGATTTCGCCAACCAGAACAAGAGACTCTACGTCGCCTCCGAGCCGCTGTCGGACGCGCTCGTCTGGGCCAAGGGCAACCGCTACACCTTCCGCCTGCGGCCCTCGACCTACATGCAGGCGGCGATGCTGGTCGAGGAAGCCGCGAAGCTGCCGGCGAAGAAATGGGCGACCGTCGCGCCGAACTACGAGTATGGGCAGTCGGCGGTGCGCTGGTTCAAGGAATTGCTGAAGAAGGCCAAGCCCGATGTCGAGTTCGTCGCCGAGCAGTTCCCGGCGCTTGGCCGCATCGACGCCGGCGCGACGGTGCAGGCGCTGGAAGCGTCCAAGCCGGACGCGATCTTCAACGTGACCTTCGGCGCGGACCTGTCGAACTTCGTTCGCCAGGGCAATACGCGCGGGCTCTTCGAGGGCCGGGTGGTGGCCTCGATGCTGACCGGCGAGCCGGAATATCTCGATCCGCTCGGGGCGGAGGCCCCGGTCGGCTGGATCGTCACCGGCTATCCGCATGCCGACATCAAGACGCCCGAGCACATGAAGTTCGCCGACGCCTACAGGGCGAAATACAACGACTATCCGCGTCTGGGCTCGGTGGTCGGGTTCGACACGATGAACTCGATCGCCGCCGCGCTGGCCAAGGCCGGCTCGACCGAGACCGAGAAGCTGGTCGACGCCCTCAAGGGCCTGAAGTTCTCGTCCGCCTTCGGCCAGGCCGAATACCGCGCCGTCGATCACCAGTCGACGCTCGGCGCCTTCGTCGGCAAGACCGCGATCAAGGACGGCAAGGGCGTGATGGTCGACTGGCGCTACGCCGACGGGGCGAAATACCTGCCGAGCGACGATGTGGTGAAGACGCTGCGCCCGGCCGGGTGAGATTGGCCTTATCGCAGAGAACCTCCGTCATCCCGGACAAGCGGCGTCAGCCGCGTCGATCCGGGATCCATGCCGGAACGATTGCAAGCCAGGTTCTGGCATGGATCCCGGGTCTTCCTTCGGTCGCCCGGGATGACGGCACGGTTTTATCCTGAGACGAAGCCACCATGATCGATCTCATCCTCACCCAGACGCTGAACGGGCTGGCCTCCGCGTCCTCGCTGTTTCTCGTCGCGTCGGGGCTGTCGATCATCTTCGGCGTCACCCGCATCGTGAACTTCGCCCACGGTTCGCTCTACATGCTGGGCGCCTACATAGCCTGGATGCTGGTCTCGCGTTTCGGGCCGGCGGATGCGCTCGGATTCTGGGGCGGCGTGGCGCTGGCGGCGCTGCTGGTCGGGCTGATCGGCGTCGTGATCGAACTCACGATCCTGCGGCGGATCTACCAGGCGCCGGAGCTGTTCCAGTTGCTGGCGACCTTCGGCGTGGTGCTGATGCTGCAGGACATCGCGCTGGCGACCTGGGGGCCGGAGGACAAGCTCGGGCCGCGCGCGCCGGGGCTGAAGAGCTTCGTCATCCTGTTCGGCAACCGGATCCCGACCTATGAGCTGTTCCTGATCGTGGTCGGGCCGCTCGTGCTGCTGCTGCTCTGGCTGCTGTTCCAGAAGACGCGCTGGGGCGTGCTGGTGCGCGCCGCGACGCAGGACCGCGAGATGGTCGGCGCGCTCGGCGTCAACCAGCGCCTGCTCTTCACCTCGGTCTTCTTCTTCGGCTCGGTTCTCGCCGGGCTCGGCGGGGCGCTCCAGTTGCCGCGCGAGGCGGTCAACCTGCACATGGACCTGGCGATGATCTCGGAGGCCTTCGTGGTCGTGGTCGTCGGCGGGCTCGGCAGCGTCACCGGGGCCTATCTGGCGGCCGTGCTGATCGGCATCCTGCACGCGTTCGGCATCCTGATCTTTCCCAAGATCACGCTGGTGCTGGTCTTCCTCGTCATGGCGGTGGTGCTGGTGGTCAAGCCTTACGGGTTGATGGGCAAGGCCCCTGTCGGCCATGCGCGGGCTCACGGACCGGCCGAGCCGCTGCTGCTGCCGGCTGACGGCGCGACGAAGCTCGCGGGTCTGGTCGGCCTTGTTCTGCTCGCTCTCGCGCCGCTGGTCGCGCCCGACCATATCCTGCTGACGCTGACCGAGCTCGTCATCTTCGCGCTTTTCGCCGCCTCCCTGCATTTCATGATGGGTCCGGGCGGAATGGCCTCGTTCGGGCACGCCGCCTATTTCGGGCTGGGGGCCTATGGCGCGGCGCTGGCGGTGAAATGGCTCGGCGCGCCGATGGAGCCGGCGCTGCTCTTCGCGCCGTTCCTCGCCGGTATCGCAGGCATGGTCTTCGGCTGGTTCTGCGTGCGGCTGTCGGGCGTCTATCTCGCCATGCTGACGCTCGCCTTCGCGCAGATCGCCTGGGCGACGGCCTTCCAGTGGGTCGAGCTGACAGGCGGAGACAACGGCATTCTCGGCGTCTGGCCCTCAGTCTGGGCCGTGCCCAAGACGAGCTTCTACTACCTGACGCTGGTCATCTGCGCCGCCTCGATCCTCGCCCTGCGGCTGACGATCTTCTCGCCGCTCGGCTACGGCCTGCGGGCGGCGCGCGACAACCCGCTGCGGGCCGAGGCGATCGGGCTCGACGTGGTGCGCATCCAGTGGATCGCCTTCATCGTCGCGGCCTTCGCGGCCGGGATCGCCGGCGCGCTCTTCGCCTTCTTCAAGGGCTCCGTCTTCCCGACCTACATGGCGATCCCGCGCTCGGTCGATGCGCTGCTGATGGTGCTGCTCGGCGGCGTCCAGACCGTGTCGGGGCCGGTCGTCGGGGCCTTCGCCTTCGCCGGGCTCTCCGAGCAACTGATGAAGGCGACGATCTACTGGCGCTTCGTGCTGGGGCTCTCGATCGTGCTGCTGGTGATCCTGTTCCCGCGCGGGCTGGTCGGGGCGTCGCTGTCCCTTCGCGAGCGCTTAGGCCGCCCCGCGACGCCCGAGCCCCGGCTCGTGACGGAGGCCGGCCGATGAACGCCGCGTCGGCGGCGGCCGCAGGCGCTCCCGTGCTCGTCGTGCGCGATCTCGCCAAGGCCTTCGGCGGCGTCAAGGCGGTCGATGGCGTTTCGTTCTCCGTCGAGGCCGGCACGATGCTGGCGCTGATCGGCCCCAACGGCGCCGGCAAGACGACCTGCTTCAACATGCTCAACGGCCAGATCAGGCCAGACCGTGGCGAGGTCGTGCTGGCGGGCAAGGCCATCACCGGCCTCAAACCCCGCGTCGTCTGGCGCATGGGGGTCGGCCGGACCTTCCAGATCACCGCGACCTTCACCTCGATGACCGTGCGCGAGAACATCCAGATGGCGCTGATCTCGCATGCGGGCGAGGCTTTCAGCCCGCTGGGCAAGGCGCGCGACCGTCACGCCGGGGCGGCGGACGCGCTGCTGGCGCAGGTCGGCATGCTCGAGCAGGCGGAGCGCGCCTGCGGCGTGCTGGCCTATGGCGATCTCAAGCGGGTGGAGCTGGCCGTGGCGCTCGCCAACCGGCCCAGGCTCCTGCTGATGGACGAGCCGACCGCCGGCATGGCCCCGCGCGAGCGCATCGAGCTGATGGCGCTGACCGCCGGCATCGCCGCCGAGAAGGGCATCGCGGTGCTGTTCACCGAGCACGACATGGATGTGGTGTTCAGCCATTCCGACAGCGTCATCGTGCTCGACCGGGGCCGGCTCATCGCGCACGGGCCGGCCGAGGAGGTCAGGCGCGATCCGAATGTGCGGGCCGTCTATCTCGGCACCGGCGCGACGTCGGGAGGGCATTGAGATGATGGTTTTCGAGGCAGGCGCTGGTTTTCTCCCTCCCCCCGCTTGCTGTGGGGAGGGT
>JAKFWE010000457.1 GCA_021732895.1 Allobosea sp.
GATTGTGGCGCTGATCCATACCGCTCGGCAGTGGCCGCCGGTGGCGGATTGAGGACGGCAGCTTACGCCGCCGCCAACCCCATCCGCTCGTCCCGCCGCCGCAGCCAATGCATCAGCGGCAGCGCCAGCAGCACCATCCAGGCCTTGCCGATGATCTGGCCCGAAAGATAATCGAGGCTGCCGAAGGCGAGCCAGAGAAACACGATCGAGTCGATGACGAGCCCGACGAGGCTCGACGCCATCACGGCCGTCACGAAGCGGCGCTTCTGCAGCGGCGTGTAGACCGCGAAATCCGCCAGTTCCGAGAGCAGGAAGGCGGCGACCGAGGCGATCACGATCGCCGCCGGGGCGAGGAAGCCGGAGATCGCGGCGCCCGCCAGAATCGCGAGCAGCGCGACTTTCGGCCCCAGCCGGCGCTGCACGATGTCGCGCAGCACGAGCGCGAGCCCGATCATCAGCACACCGCTGGGAGCCTTGGTTCCCGGCCAGACCGGCACGAGACAGGGGCCGTTCGGCGCGCAGACCGTGCCGGCATTGCCGATCAGCCAGTTGGCCGCGGGGATGGTCAGGGCGAAGAGGGCGAGCGCGCCGAACCCTTCGGCGCGGCGCTGCTGCTCGATCGTCATAAATCCGGTCCAGTGTCGTTCGGGTCCGCGAGAAAGGCGGCGTAGCCTTTCACACGCAGGTCGCAGGCCGGGCAACGGCCGCAGCCGAAGCCCCAGCCATGCCGCCGCGTCCTGTCGCCGCGATAGCAGCTATGGCTGTCCTCGATCACGAGGTCGAGCAGTCCCTGCCCGCCCAGCGCCCGCGCCAGCGCGAAGGTCTGCGCCTTGTCGCGCCACATCAGCGGCGTGTGCAGCACGAGCCGGCGGTCGAGCCCCAGGCTCAGGCTCACCTGCATCGCCTTGATCGTGTCGTCGCGGCAATCGGGGTAGCCGGAATAATCCGTCTCGCAGACGCCGAGGACGATGTGTCGGCAGTGGCGGCGATAGGCGATCGCGGCGGCGAAACTCAGGAAGATCAGGTTGCGGCCCGGCACGAAGGTCGTCGGCAGTCCGGCGCCTGCGAAGGCGATTTCGCTGTCGCGCGTCAGGGCGGTCTCGGAGATGGCGCCGAGCGAAGCGAGATCGACGAGATGGCCGGGGCCGAGCCGGTCCCCGCGCAGGCCGCGCAGCGCCGGCAGCCTCGCGCGGATCGTCAGCCGGCAATCGAGCTCGACGCGATGGCGCTGGCCGTAGTCGAAGCCGACGGTCTCGACCGCATCGAACCGCGCCAGCGCCCAAGCCAGCGCGACGGTCGAATCCTGTCCGCCGGAGAACAGCACGAGGGCGCGGTCGGTCGTCATGTCAGCACCGTTGCGACAACCGCGCCGTCATCCTGGGCGAAGCGAAGCGAAGACCCGGGATCCATGCCTGAACCGTTCCGGAACGGGTCCCGGATCGGCGCGGCTTCGCCGCTTGTCCGGGACGACAGCTGTGGCTGTTCTCTCCAATAACCAGGGGTCAACGACGTCAATCGAACAGGCTCGAGACGCTCGACTCGCTGGCCGTGCGCTCGATCGCCTCGCCCATCAGGCCGGCGATCGAAAGGACGCGGATGTTGCGCGCCACCTTCACCGCCTCGGTCGGCAGGATCGAATCGGTGATCACCAGCTCCTTGAGCTTGGAGGCGGCGATGCGCGCCACCGCCCCGCCGGAAAGCACGCCATGGGTGATATAGGCGTAGACCTCCTTGGCGCCCTGATCGAGCAGCGCCTCGGCCGCGTTCACCAGCGTTCCGCCGGAATCGACGATGTCGTCGAGCAGGATGCAGGAGCGGCCCTCGACCGAGCCGATGATGTTCATCACCTCCGATTCGCCCGGCCGGTCGCGGCGCTTGTCGACGATGGCGAGCTGGGCGTCGATGCGCTTGGCGAGCGCGCGCGCGCGGACCACGCCGCCGACATCGGGCGAGACGACCATGGCGTTCTTCCAGTCGAGCCTTTCCTTGATGTCGCGCGCCATCAGCGGCGCGCCGAACAAATTGTCGGTCGGGATGTCGAAGAAGCCCTGGATCTGGCCGGCGTGGAGATCGAGCGTCAGCACCCGGTCGATGCCGGCATGGGTGATCAGGTTGGCGACGAGCTTGGCCGAGATCGGCGTGCGGCCCGATGCGCGCCGGTCCTGCCGCGCATAGCCGAAATAGGGAATCACCGCCGTGATGCGCCTCGCCGAGGAACGACGCGCCGCATCGGTGATGATCAGGAGCTCCATCAGGTGGTCGTTGGTCGGAAACGAGGTCGACTGGATGATGAACACATCCTGCCCGCGCACGTTCTCCTGCAACTCGACGAAGACCTCCATATCGGCGAAGCGCCGCACCGAAGCCTTGGCGAGCGGGATGCCGAGGGAGGCGCAGATCGCTTCGGCGAGCGGCCGGTTCGAGTTGCCGGCGACGACTTTGATCGAAGAGGGCATGCGGCAGCGCACCGTTGAGACTGGCTGGCGAGCCGCGCGAGCGGGCTCATGTTGCAGCGCTCATAACAGTGGGATGACGGCGAGTCGATTGATCAGGAGCATCCGCGTCCTGCGCGCCGGTGTTGCGCGCCGGCCTCGCCTGCCGGCCTTGCTCGTCGCGGCCGGGCGAGGCGCGTCAGCCCTGTCGGGCGGCGGCGGCGCGCGGCTTCGCCTTCGGCTTTTCCGCCGCGGCCGGAGGCTCCTGCGCCGGCGTCGTCACCAGGAAACCGGCGATCGCATCCATCGAGTCGGAGGCGGCCTGCGCCACGATCGTCTGGTCGATGCCGGCCCAGGGATCGCCGCCGGAGGTGCGGCGGCCGAGGCTCTCGCCCTGGACGCGCTGGGCGCGCTTCTTGGATTCGTCATAGACGTCCCAGACGAAGGCGAGCGCGGTCTGGCCGTCGGCCGTCGGCTGCGCCGTCAGGTAGCCGCGCACCCGGAACCGGGCGGGCTTGTCGCCGGCGACGATCTCCATCTTGCGTTCGGCCGCGGCCTCGCCGAGCAGCCCGGCGAAGCGCGTCGTCACCGAGTCGGGCGCGCCCGAAATGCTCTGCACCGAGACCGGAACGCCGGGCGCATCGACGCGGACCCGCGCCACGGTCGTGGTCTCCTGACAGCCTGCCAGCACAAGCGCGATAACGGCCCCGGCGAGAAGGGCCATCGAACGACCGGTCATGACGACTCCCGACTTCGCGGCGGCGCGTGCCCGCGCCTTGTTTTTGTCCCTGCGCGGCCTTTCTAGGCTCAACGCAGGGCAAGGTCCAGATCGGGCAGGTTGAGCGCCTCGGCCCCGCCCTCCCCGACAAGATAGGTGCGGCCGAGGCACATCGCGGTTTCGCTTTCGGAATCCATCAGGATCATGTGAGCGAACATCACCATGCCCGGCGCCAGCGCCCAGTCATTGCCCTCGTAGAACATCGGCCAGTCCATCCAGGACGGGGTGAACTTCGCTCCCAGCGAGTAGCCGCAGGCGTTGAGCCGGTGCCGCGAGAGACCGTGTTCGGCGAAGATTCGGGCATGCGCCGAGAACACGTCGCCGGCCGTGCGTCCGGGCCTGAGTTCGGCCTCGCAGGCGATGAGCGCCGCCTTCGCCGCCGCGTGGTAGGACAGATGCAGCGGGCGCGGCCGGCCGACGACGACGGTGCGCATGATCGCGGCGTGGTAATGCCGTTCGACGCCGGCTAATTCGAGCGTCACCTGGTCATCGGCGTCGAGCCTGCGGCGGCCGGACTTGTAGCGGCAGAGCAGCGCGTCCGCGCCCGAGCCGACGATGAACTAGTTGGCAGGATAGTAGCCGCCGGCCGAGAAGATCGCGGCGTGCTGCGCCGCCAGGATCTCGCCCTCGTCGGCCCCGGCCCGGATCGCGCCGAGCGCCGCCGCGTCCGCCAGATCCGACAGCGCCGCCGCCCGCCGGACATGGACGATCTCATCCGGCGACTTCGCCGCGCGCAGCCGCGTCGCGATCAGCGAGGCGTCGACCAGTTCGGCATGGCCGGCGAAGGCCGCCTCGAGCCGGCGGCCATTGGCGGCGACCAGCCCGTAGGATTCGAACTCGACGCCTATGCGCCGGCCGGCGAGCCCGAGATCGTCCGCCAGCGCCCTGAGGTCGCGCGTCGGATCGACGTCGCGGCCGTCCTTCCAGACGCGGATGTCGGTGAGCGTGGAGGTGCGCTGCGCCTGCCTGACA
>JAKFWE010000303.1 GCA_021732895.1 Allobosea sp.
CCACCTGGTAAGGAACGAGACCTACTGGCTGAAGGGAAAACCCAACCTCGACGAGATCTACTGGCAGATCATCCCCGACGCCGCCGCGCGCGCCGTCGCCTTCGAGACCGGCAAGATCGACGTGCTGACCGGCGGCTCGATCGACGTCTACGACGTGGCCCGGCTCTCGAAGCTGCCCAACACCTGCATCACGACCAAGGGCTGGGAGATGTTCGCCCCCCATGCCTGGCTGACGCCAAATGTCCGCACCGGCATCCTCGCCAGCAAGCAGTTCCGCCAGGTAATGATGCATGCGATCGACCGCGAGTTCGGCAAGGACGTGGTCTGGGGCGGGCTCGGCAAGCTGCCGACCGGGCCGATCTCGTCGAAGACCAAGTTCTACTCGCCCGACGTCAAGACCTACGCCTACGACGTGGCCAAGGCGAAAGAGCTGATCAAGGCCTCCGGCTACAAGGGCGAGCCGGTCAAGCTGCTGGCTTTGCCCTATGGCGAGGCCTGGAGCCGCTGGGCCGAGGCGATCAAGCAGAACCTGAGCGACGCCGGCGTCAACGTCGTGATCGAGACCACCGACGTGCCGGGCTGGACCCAGCGGGCGAGCAACTGGGATTTCGAGCTGAACTTCAATTTCCTCTACCAGTTCGGCGATCCCGCCGCCGGCGTGGCGCGCAACTACATCACCAGCAACATCATCAAGGGCAATCCGTTCGGCAATCCCGGCGGCTACTCCAACCCGGAGGTGGACAGGCTCTTCGCCGAGGCGGCGATCGCGCCGACCGACGCCGCCCGCCAGGCGCTCTATACAAAAGTGCAGCAGCTCATGGCCGAGGAACTGCCGGTGCTGTGGCTGCTCGAGATGGACTTCCCGACGATCTACCGCTGCAACGTCAAGAACCTCGTCACGACCGCGATCGGCGTCAATGACGGGTTCCGGGAGGCGTGGAAGGAGTGACGTCGGCGCGCCTGACGAAAGCGGCGCGGCTCCCTCCGTCATGGTCGGGCTTGTCCCGGCCATCCACGTCGTCCGTCGTCCAGCCCTGAACCCAAGACATGGACGCTCGCCACAAGGGCGAGCATGACGGGTAGAGCCACGTCAACGCGGATGTCTGAATGAACCTGCTGCAATTCCTCACCGGGCGGCTGGCCAAGGGCCTGCTGACGCTGCTCGCCATCGCGGTGCTCAACTTCTTCCTGATCAGGGCCGCGCCGGGCGATCCCGCGCAGGTTCTGGCCGGCGAGGCGGGCGCGGCGGATGCGCTGCTGCTGGAGCAGTTGCGCGTGCGTTTCGGCCTCGACCAGCCGATCATGACGCAGCTCTGGATCTACCTGAAGGGCTATCTCAGCCTGGATCTCGGCTTCAGCTACCGCCAGCAGCAGCCGGTGCTCGACCTGATTCTCGCCCGGCTGCCGGCGACGCTGCTTTTGACCGGGGCCGCCTTCGCGGTGTCGCTGGCGCTCGGCGTCGTGATGGGCGCTCTGGCGGCGCGCCGCGCCGGGCGCTGGCAGGATTCGGCGATCACCACGCTGGCGCTGGTGTTCTACGCCACGCCGCTGTTCTGGATCGCGCTGATGAGCCAGATCGTGTTCTCGCTCAAGCTCGGGCTGGTGCCCAATGTCGGCTACGAGACGATCGGCGCGAACCATGCCGGAATCGCCCGCATGCTCGACATCGGCCGCCACCTGATCCTGCCGGCGCTGACGCTCGGCCTGTTCTTCACGGCGCTGTATGCGCGGATGATGCGCGCCGCCATGCTGGAGATCGCCGGGGCGGATTTCGTCAGGACGGCGCGGGCCAAGGGCCTTTCCCCGGGCGTCGTCTCGCGCCGGCACGTGGCGCGCAACGCCATCCTGCCCGTGGTGACGCTGGCCGGGCTGCAGGCGGGGCAGCTCGTCGGCGGCGCCGTGCTGACCGATACCGTCTTCGCCTGGCCCGGCATCGGCCGGCTGATGTTCGACGCGCTGGTGCAGCGCGACTATGGCGTGCTGCTCGGCGTCTTCTTCGTCTCCTCGGCCATGGTGGTGGGGTTCAACATCATGACCGATCTGGTCTACCGGCTGGTCGACCCGCGAATCGAGACCGTGTCGTGAGCTTCCTCAAACGCTTCGCCCGCCATCGCGGCGCGCTGGTCGGCCTCGCCATCCTCATGGTCGTGATCGTGTTCGCGCTGGTGGCGCCCGCCCTTTTTCCGCAATCGCCCTGGCGACTGGTCGGGCGGCCGTTCCTGGCGCCGTTCGCGCTGGAGCGCTTCCCGCTCGGCACCGACACGCTGGGGCGCGACATCGCCGCCGGCATGGTCCATGGCGCGCGCGTCTCGCTGATGACCGGCGTGGTCTCGACGCTGGTGGCGCTGCTGATCGGCGTGCCGATCGGCGCGCTGGCGGGCTATGCCGGCGGGATCGTCGACGACGCGCTGATGCGCTTCACCGAGTTCTTCCAGACGATACCCTCCTTTGCGCTGGCGATCGTGCTGGTCGCGATCCTGCAACCGAAGCTCGGCTCGATCGTGCTGGCGATCGGGGTGGTAAGCTGGCCGCCGGTGGCGCGGCTGGTGCGCGGCGAGGTGCTCTCGCTGAAATCGCGCGACTATGTCCAGGCCGCCATCGCGATGGGGCAGACCACGCCGCGCATCATCGTCAGCCAGGTGCTGCCGAACACGCTCGCCCCGATCATCGTGATGGGGTCGCTGATGATCGGTTCGGCGATCCTGCTCGAATCGGCGCTGTCCTTCCTCGGCCTCGGCGATCCCAACCTGATGAGCTGGGGCTACATGGTCGGGGCCGGCCGGACGCGGCTGCTCGACGCCTGGTGGATCAGCTTCTTCCCCGGCGTCGCGATCTTCCTGACCGTGCTGGCGCTCAATCTCGCTGGCGAAGGGCTGAACGACGCGCTCAACCCGCGCCTCGCCGGGGGGCGGGCGTGATGGCGCCGCCCGTCCTCGCCATCGAGAACCTGACCCTGGCCCTGCCGGCGCTGGCCGACCGCGCCTTCGCGGTCCAAGGCGCGTCGCTGACCGTGGCCGCCGGGGAGACACTGTGCATCGTCGGCGAATCCGGCTCGGGCAAGTCGATGATCGCGCATGCGGCGATGGGCCTGCTGCCGAAGGCGGTGACGCCGGCCGGCGGGACGATCGAACTCGCCGGGCGCGACCTGCTGGGCCTCGACGAGGCGCGGATGCGCGACGTGCGCGGCCGCGAGATCGGCATGATCTTCCAGGAGCCGATGACCTCGCTCAACCCGGTGATGCGGGTCGAGGACCAGATCGGCGAGACCTTCGAGGCGCATGGCCTGCTCGACCGGGCCGGGCGCCGGGCGCGGGCGCGCGAGCTGATCGCCGAGGTCGGGCTGCCCGATCCGGATCGGCTGGCGCGGGCCTATCCGCATGAGCTGTCGGGCGGCCAGCGCCAGCGCGTGATGATCGCGATGGCGCTCGCGCTGGAGCCGAAGCTGCTGATCGCCGACGAGCCGACGACGGCGCTCGACGTGACGACGCAGGCGCAGATCCTCGCGCTGATCGCGAGCCTTCGCGCCAGGCGCGGCATGGCCGTGCTGTTCATCACTCATGATTTCGGCGTCGTCGCCGAGATCGCCGATCGCATCTGCGTGCTGCAGGAGGGCAGGGTGGTGGAGCAGGGCACGGTCGATCAGGTGCTGTCGCGGCCGGCCCACGCCTATACGCGCCGGCTGCTGGCGGCGGTGCCCTCGCTGACGCCGCCGCCGCGCCAACGCCCGGCCGAGGGCGCGCCGGCGCTGCGGGTCGAGGGGCTCGCCAAGACCTATCGCAAGCGCGCCCTGTTCGGCCGCGGCCGCGTGGTTCGCGCCGCGCACGATGTCAGTTTCACGCTGGCGCGGGGCGAGACGCTCGGGCTGGTCGGCGAATCCGGCTCGGGCAAATCGACCGTCGGGCGCTGCTGCCTGCGGCTGATCGAACCCGATGGCGGCGCGATCCTGCTCGGCGAGACGCGGCTCAGCGGCCTGAGCCAGGCGGCGCTGAGGCCGCACCGCAAACGCATCCAGATGATCTTCCAGGACCCTTTCGCCTCGCTCAACCCGCGCCAGAACGTCGGGCGGATCATCAGCGACGGGCCAGTGGCGCACGGCGTCGCGCGCGGCGAGGAGATGGCGCGGGCGAGCGAACTGCTCGAGCTGGTCGGGCTCTCCGCGAATGCGATCGAGCGCTAT
>JAKFWE010000082.1 GCA_021732895.1 Allobosea sp.
GGCAGGTCTCGCCGCGCCCGAGCCCCGGGCTCGGGCGCGGCGAGACCTGCCTGACCCCGTCGATGACGATCGGCGAGGCGACGGTCGGGATCGCGCCGCCTTTCGCGGCGGCGCTCGGCAGATCGACCCTGACGCCGCGCGCCACGATCTGCGGATCGGCGAAAACCTCATCGACCGCGTTGATGGGCCCGGCCGGCACGCCCACCGCCTCGAGCGCCGCCAGCAGATCGGCCTTCGTGAAACGCTGCGTCAGGACATGCAGATGCGCGGTCAGCGCGACGCGGTTGGCGATGCGGGCGCGGTTGTCGACGTAGTCGGAATGGCCGGACAGCGCCGGCACGCCCAGCACCTCGCAGAGCTTGCGCCACTGCCCGTCATTGCCGCTGGCGATGATGATGTGGCCGTCGGCGACCGGAAAGACGTCATAGGGCACGATGTTGGGATGGGCGTTGCCGAGCCGCGCCGGCGGCGTGCCCGACACCAGATAGTTCATCGCCTGGTTGCCGAGCACCGCGACCTGCGCGTCGAGCAGCGCCATGTCCAGCGTCGCGCCCTCGCCGGTCGCGTCGCGCCGGCGCAGCGCCGAGAGGATGCCGACCGAGGCATAAAGCCCCGTATAGATGTCGGCGACGGCGTAGCCGGCCTTCATCGGCACCCCATCGGGCTCGCCGGTCACCGACATCGGCCCGCCCATCCCCTGCACGAGGAAGTCGTAGCCCGCGCGCGGGGCGTAAGGGCCGGTCTGGCCGAAGCCGGTGACGGAGCAATAGATCAGGCGGGGATACACTGCGCGCAGCGAGGCCGAGTCCAGCCCGTACTTTTCGAGTCCCCCGACCTTGAAGTTCTCGACGACCACGTCAGCATGGGAAGCGAGCCTGCGCACCAGCGCCTGGCCCTCGGCCGTGCGGAAATCGGCCGTGATCGAGCGCTTGCCGCGGTTGGCCGAATGGAAATAGGCGGCCGAGAGATGTTCAGCCCCGACGCCCTCGACGAAGGGCGGCCCCCATTGCCGCGTATCGTCGCCCTCGGGCGCCTCGACCTTGACGACGTCGGCCCCGAGATCGGCCAGGAGCTGGCCGATCCACGGCCCGGCGAGGATGCGTGCGAGTTCGAGGACGCGCAGGCCGGCGAGGGGAGGGGTGGCTGTCATCGCTCTCGATCCGCGCCGTCATCCCGGCCGGAGCGAAGCGGAGAGCCGGGATCCATGCCTGACCGCTGAACGGCGATGCTCTGGCATGGATCCCGGTCGAGCTGCGCTCGCCCGGGATGACGCGGAGGGTGTTGGAGGTCTCAGAAAAACGCCTGCAAGCCCGTGATCCCCCGCCCCAGGATCAGCGCGTGCACGTCATGCGCGCCTTCATAGGTGTTGACCGTCTCGAGGTTCGCGGCGTGGCGCATCACGTGATATTCGATCGAGATGCCGTTGCCGCCGTGCATGTCGCGGGCCTGGCGGGCGATGTCGAGCGCCTTGCCGCTGTTGTTGCGCTTGACGATCGAGATCATCTCCGGGGCCATCTTGCCCTCGTCCATCAGCCGCCCGACGCGTAAACTGCCCTGCAGGCCGAGCGCGATCTCGGTCAGCATGTCGGCGAGCTTCTTCTGGTAAAGCTGCGTCTGGGCGAGCGGCTTGTTGAACTGCTTGCGGTCGAGCCCGTATTGCCGCGCCCGATGGAAGCAATCCTCTGCCGCGCCCATCACGCCCCATGAAATGCCGTAGCGCGCCCGGTTGAGGCAGCCGAACGGTCCTTTCAGGCCGGAGACATTGGGCAGCAGATTCTCTTCGGGCACGATGACGCCGTCCATCACCACCTCGCCGGTGATCGAGGCGCGCAGCGAGAGCTTGCCGCCGATCTTGGGGGCGGAAAGCCCCTTCATGCCCTTTTCCAGGATGAAGCCGCGAATGGCGTTGTCGTGCGCCGCCGATTTCGCCCAGATCACGAAGACATCGGCGATCGGCGAGTTCGAGATCCAGGTCTTGGCGCCGGTGAGCCTGTAGCCGTCGGCGACCTTTTCGGCCCGCGTCTTCATCCCGGCGGGGTCGGAGCCGGCGTCCGGCTCGGTCAGGCCGAAGCAGCCGACCCATTCGCCGGAGCCGAGCCTCGGCAGGTATTTCTTGCGCTGGCTCTCGTCGCCATAGGCGTAGATCGGATACATCACCAGCGAGGACTGCACGCTCATCATCGAGCGGTAGCCCGAATCGACGCGCTCGACCTCGCGGGCGACGAGCCCGTAGGAGACGTAGTTCGCGCCGGCGCAGCCATACTCTTCCGGCACGGTGACGCCGAGCAGGCCGAGTTCTCCCATCTCGTTGAAGATCGCGCGGTCGGTGCTCTCGTTCATGTAGGCCTCCGCGACGCGCGGCTGCAGCTTCTCCTGCGCGTAGTCGCGGGCCGTATCGCGGATCAGCCTTTCATCCTCGGAAAGCTGCTCGTCGAGCAGGAAGGCGTCGTCCCAGGCGAACTCGGCCAGCTTGTGGCTCGTGCGGTGCTTGCGGGCGGGCTCGGACATGGCTGAACTCCTGACATCAAATCCGTCGTCATCCCGGGCGACCGCAGGGAGACCCGGGATCCATTCCGGAACGGTTCAGGCATGGATCCCGGCTCTCCGCTTCGCTTCGGCCGGGACGACACGACCGAATGCTGCGGCGAGTAATTCGACTATAGCGACCTACGCATCCACATCGAAACTGACTCCCTGCGCCAGCGGCAATGTCGCGCCGTAGTTGAGCGTATTCGTGGCCCGGCGCATATAGGCTTTCCAGGCGTCGGAGCCGGCCTCGCGGCCGCCGCCGGTCTCCTTCTCGCCGCCGAACGCCCCGCCGATCTCGGCCCCGGACGGGCCGATGTTGACGTTGGCGATGCCGCAATCGGAGCCTTCCGCAGAAATGAACCTCTCGGCCTCCCGCATGTCGAGCGTGAAGATCGAGGAGGACAGGCCGGCGCCGACCGCGTTCTGCATCGCGACGGCCTCGTCCAGCGTCGCGTATTTCATGACGTAGAGGATCGGCGCGAAGGTCTCGCGCTCGACAGGGCCGCACTGCGACGGCATCTCGACGATGGCCGGCCGGACATAGAAGCCGCCGGCGCCGACGTCGACGCGCTCGCCGCCATGCACCGCGCCGCCGGCCGCCCTGGCCTCCGACAGCGCCGCCAGCATGCCCTGACAGGCGGCCTCGTCGATCAGCGGGCCGACCAGCACGCCGGCCTCACGCGGATCGCCGATCTTAACCGAGGCATAGACCTTGATCAGCTTCGGGATCAGCGCCTCGTAGACGCTCTCGTGCACGATCAGGCGGCGCAGCGTCGTGCAGCGCTGGCCGGCGGTGCCGATCGCCGCGAAGGCGATGCCGCGCAGCGCGAGATCGAGATCGGCCGAGGGCGCGACGATCGCGGCGTTGTTGCCGCCGAGTTCGAGGATGGCGCGGGCGAAGCGGCTGGCGAGCTTTTGCGCCACCTCCTTGCCCATGCGGGTCGAGCCGGTGGCCGAGACGAGCGGAACGCGGTGATCCGACACGAGAATGTCGCCGATCTCGCGTCCGCCGATCAGGATTTCCGAAAGCCCCTCCGGAGCCTCCGGCCCGAACCGCTTCATCGCCTTCTCGACGATGGCCTGCACGGCGAGCCCGGTGAGAGGCGTCTTCTCCGACGGCTTCCAGACCACGCTGTCGCCGCAGACGAAGGCGAGCGCGGCGTTCCAGGACCAGACCGCGACCGGGAAGTTGAAGGCCGAGATCACGCCGCAGACGCCGAGCGGATGCCAGGTCTCCATCATGCGGTGGTTGGGGCGCTCGGTCGCGATCGTCAGCCCGTAGAGCTGGCGCGAGAGACCGACCGCGAAATCGCAGATGTCGATCATTTCCTGGACCTCGCCCAGCCCTTCGGAAACGATCTTGCCGGCCTCCAGCGTAACCAGCATGCCGAGATCGTCCTTGGCGGCGCGCAGTTCCTCGCCGAGCAGGCGCACTAATTCGCCACGGCGCGGAGCCGGAACCTTGCGCCAGGCGAGGAACGCCGACTGCGCCCGGCCGATGGCGGCCTCCGCCTCGGCCGCGCTGATCTGCCGCAAGGTCGCGACGGCCTCCCCGGTGACCGGCGAACGCGCCACGAGGCCGGCGGGCGCGAAGGCAGCGTCGGTGACGCCGAGGCGCGTGAGCACCGAGAGCGCTTC
>JAKFWE010000005.1 GCA_021732895.1 Allobosea sp.
GAGCAGGATCGCGAAGATCATCGCCGAGGTCTCGGCCGTCTGCAGGATCGCCTGCCTGATCTCGGCGAGCCCGAGCGTGCGCCGCGCGACGCCGATCGCCAGCATCACGAAGGCGCCGACGGAGGCGGCCTCGGTCGGCGTGAAGACGCCGCCATAGATGCCGCCGACGACGATGACGGCGACGACGATCGCCGGCGCGATCCCGAGCAGCGGCCTGAGCCGCTCGCCCCATGGCGTGCGCTCGTGGCGCGGACCGAGCGTCGGGTCGAGGCGGACCATGATCGCGATGGTCGCGCAGTACATCAGCATCGCCAGCAGGCCGGGCACGAGCGCCGCCTTGAACAGCTTGGCGATGTTCTGCTCGGTCGAGATCGCATAGACGACGAGGATGACCGAGGGCGGGATCAAAAGCCCGAGCGTGCCGCCGACCGCGACGACGCCGCAGGAGAAGCCGGGATCGTAGCGGTAGCGCTTCAGCTCCGGCAGCGAGGCGCGCGCGAAGGTCGCGGCCGTGGCGACCGCCGAGCCGCAGATCGCCCCGAAGCCGGTGCAGGCGCCGATCACCGCCATGCCGAGCCCGCCGCGGCGATGACCGACGAAGGCGGACGCGGCCTTGAACAGGTCGCCCGCCAGTCCGGAGCGCTCGGCGAAGGCGCCCATCAGCACGAAGAGCGGGATCACCGACAGCGTGTAGTTGGCGAAGATCTGGTAGGGCGTGGTGCGGATGTAGTTCAGGAACGGGTCGAGCCCGTTGAGCTGGATATAGCCGAGGCTGCCGACCAGCATCATGGCGAGCCCGATCGGCAGCCTCAGCGCCATCAGGACGAGCAGGACGGAAAAGCCGGTCAGCGCCAGCGACCAGCCGCTCAAGGCCCCGTCCTCAGCAGCCGCGCCGCGCTGACGCAGGCCGTGACGGCGATCAGCCCCGCCAGCGCGGAGCAGATCGCGATCGGCAGATAGCTCGGCAGCCGCAGCACCATCGTGTTCTCGCCGCTGGCGAAGGCGGCGGCCGCGCCGACCGAAAGCCGCCAGGCGATCAGGCCCATCGCGAGCGCGTAGACGATGTCCCACAGCGCATCGAGCCCGCGCTGGAAGGCCGGCGGCAGCTTGAGCGTGAAGGTGTCGACGAAAATATTGCCGCGCCTGAGCTGGCACCAGGGCAGGAAGCAGAAGGCGGCGACCGCCGTCGCCATCTGCACCATCTCGAAGTCGCCCTGCACGCCGGCGCCCCCGACGAGATCGCTGCGCCAGGTCACGCTGACCATCACCATCGTCGCCAGCGCGATCAGCAGGACGCCGCCGGCCAGCGCGACGGAGGCCACCGCCGCGTCGAAACGTGATCGCGCCGGCGCTGTCGTGTCGGCGTCCATCAGCGGTCGTCAGGCCGCGCTGGCGTGCTTGGCGAGCGCCGCCTTGGCGCTGGCGAGCAGCTTCTCGCCATCCAGGCCCTTGTCCTTGGCGGTCTTGAACCAGCCCTCGATCACCGGCTCGGTCGCCTTGCGCCAGCGCTCCTTTTCGGCCTCGTCCAGCACGGTGATGACGTTGCCCCGCTTCTTGACCATATCGGACACCGCGACGGCCTGATCATCCCACATTTTCCCGGCCATGGCGGAGGCGACGGCGCCGGAGTTCCTGTCGATGATCGCCTTCAGGTCGGCCGGCATCGCTTCGTACTTCGCCCGGTTCATCGCCAGGATGAAGGTCGCGGTGTAGAGCGTCGGCGAACCGGGAATCTCGGTGTGATACTTGACGAGTTCCTGCACCTTCAGCGCCGGCACCACCTCCCAGGGAATGACCGCGCCGTCGATGACGCGCTGGGCGAGCGACTCCGGCACCTGCGGAACCGGCATGCCGATGGCGTTCACGCCGAGCGCCCGCAGCGCCTCGCCCGCGAGCCGGGTCGGGAAGCGCAGCTTCAGGCCCTTGAGGTCGTCGAGCGTCTTGACCTGCTTGTTGGCGTGGATCAGCCCATGATCATGCGCCCACAGACAGATCGGCTTCACCTCGCGGAATTCCTGCGCGAGATTGGCCTCGTAATACTCGCTCAGGGCGAGCGAATTGACCACGCCCCTGCGGTTGGCGACGAAGGGCAGCTCGAACGCCTCCACGCCGGTGAAGCGACCGGGAGTCGATCCCGGCAGGGTCCAGACCAGATCGGCGACGCCGTCTCGCGCCTGGTCGAAGAGCTGCGGCGGGGTGCCGCCGAGCTGCATCGACGGAAAGATGTCGATCTTGATGCGGCCGTTCGAGTCGGCCACCACCTTGTCGGCCCATGGCTTCAGGAACTTAGCGTGCCCGTTCGAGACCGGCGGCAGGAAATGATGCATGCGCAGCGTCACCTCCTGCGCGTTGGCGCGGGTGACGCGCATCACGGCGGGGGCGGCGACGGCGGCGCCGGCGAGCGCCAGCAGATTGCGGCGATGAATCGTCATGAATCCCCTCCCAAGGACCGAGCAGTCGCTCTCGCCGCGCCTCACGCGGCCATTGTTTCGCCCGCCGGGGCGGACGACCTGAAAGACAGTATGCTGACCGAACCGTGGCGGAGCAAGGCGGGATGCACGGCCACGACGAGATAGTTGTCTAGGCAACCATTTTCGTCAAGCCGCGATCCGCGCTCGCTACGTCTCCACGAGGTCCTGCGAGGCCATGTGATGAGCCGAGCCGCCAGGACTGCTCGCAGGTTCAGCCCTGCGGCGGAATCCGCAGCACCCAGCCCGGCTGGATCAGGTCCGGGTTCTTCACCGGCGGCGTGTTGGCCTTGACGATCTCGGTGTATTTGGCGCCCTGCCCCTTGCCGTAATGCGTCTCGGCGATCTTCCAGAGCGTGTCGCCCTTCTTGACCGTGTAGAACACGGCGGCCGGGGCCTCCTTGTTGACGATCAGTTCGGACTCGACCTCGGCGACGCCGGCGGTGTTGCCGAGCGCCAGGATGATCTTCTCGGCCTCTTCGGTGGTCATCGCCTTGCCGGTGACCTTCACCTTGTCGCCGCTGACGTCGATCCTGACGTCGGAGGGCAGGCCATGGCCGGCCAGTTCCTTCTGCAGATCGTCCGAGGTCGCCGCCTTGGCCGACCCGCCGAAGATCTTCGCGCCGGCGTCCTTGATGAAACTGAACAGACCCATGCTGTATCCTCCGCCTCTGGAGGTTCATGAAGCCCGGTCACGGCGACAAGTTCAAGACGGATTCGCCGATGCTGCGCCGCCTTGACCGGAATTCAGGCGCGCAATCGCACAACACCTTGGCGAGGAGCCCTCTTTCGCGACGGGTCGGTCGCTGGCACAAGCGCTGGGCGCTCAACCGGAAGGCTCGACCCGATGCTCACCCTCGCCCAGGCCCAGACCATTCTCTCCGCCGCGCTCGCCCAGGCCGCGAGCCGCTCACTGAAGCCGCTCTGCATCGCCGTGATGGATGCGCGCGGCGCGCAGAAGGCCTTCGCGGCGCAGGACGGCACGAGCCTGAAGCGCGGCGAGATCGCGCTCGGCAAGGCCAACGGCGCGCTGGCTCTCGGCGTCGGCTCGCGCGCCCTGCACAAGATGGCGCTCGAGCGGCCCTATTTCGTCGAGGCGGCGACCCATGCCGCCGGCGGCTCGCTCGTGCCCGTCCCGGGCGGCGTGCTGATCCGCGGCGCCGACGGCGCGCTGCTCGGCGCGGTCGGCATCTCGGGCGACACCTCCGACAATGACGAGGCGGCGGCCTGCGCCGGCATCGAGGCGGCCGGGTTGAAGGCCGACACCGGCGCCTGACGCCGCCGAAGACCGGCCAGCCTCTTGCCAGACGGCGCGCGACCCGCCATGTGACGCGCGGCGACGTTCTGTTTGCCGAATTTTTGAATGTTTCAAAGGATGAGGCGATGAATACCGAGGCTGCCGCCGGCGAGGTCATCGAGACCGACGTTGTGATCGTCGGGGCCGGTCCGTGCGGGCTTTTTGCGGTGTTCGAGCTTGGGCTGCTCGACATCAGGGCGCATCTGGTCGACATTCTGCCGAAGGTCGGCGGGCAGTGCGCCGAGCTTTATCCGGAGAAGCCGATCTACGACATTCCGGGCTTCCCGGTCGTCACCGGCCAGGGGCTCGTCGACAATCTGGTCGAGCAGATCCGGCCGTTCGGCCCGACCTTCCATTTCAACCAGATGGTCCAGTCGCTGG
>JAKFWE010000004.1 GCA_021732895.1 Allobosea sp.
CCAGAAAATCTTCATTACCTATGGCGAGCACGGGCTCACCGGGAACATCATCCATCTCGTGCTCGCGCGCCTGCCCGATGCGCCGGCCGGCACGCGCGGCATCTCGCTCTTCCTCGTGCCGAAATACCTCGTCAACGAAGACGGCTCGCTCGGCGCCCACAACGATCTGCGCTGCTCCGGCATCGAGCACAAGCTCGGTATCCACGCCTCGCCGACCTGCTCCATGGCCTTCGGCGACAAGGGCGGCGCGATCGGCTGGCTGATCGGCGAGGAGAATCGTGGGCTCGCCTGCATGTTCACGATGATGAACAACGCCCGCCTCAACGTGGCGCTGCAGGGCGTCGCCATCGCCGAGCGCGCCTATCAGCAGGCGCTGAATTTCGCCCGCGAGCGCAGGCAGGGCGTGGCGCTGGATGCGCCCAAGGGCGCGGGCATGAGCCCGATCCTCGTTCATCCCGACATTCGCCGCATGCTGATGGAGATGCGCGCCAAGACGCAGAGTTCGCGCGCCATCAGCTACCTGCTCGCCGCCAGCCTCGACCGCGCCAAGCGCGAGACCGATCCCGCCCGCGCCAAGGCCGCCGCCGAGCGCGCTGCGATCCTGACGCCCGTCGCAAAGGCCTACGCCACCGATATCGGCATCGAGGTCGCCTCGACCGGGGTTCAGGTCCATGGCGGCATGGGCTTCGTCGAGGAGACCGGCGCCGCCCAGCACCTGCGCGACGCCCGCATCCTGACGATCTACGAGGGCACAAACGGCATCCAGGCGATCGATCTCGCGCTGCGCAAATTGCCGCTATCGGGCGGCGAGGCGGTCCAGGCGCTGATCAGTGAGATGCGCGAAGTCGTCGGCGAGGTCGAGGCGGCCAATACCCCGGGCTTCGGCCACAGCGCCGCGCGCCTGAAGGCGGCGGTCGATGCGCTGGAGCGCGCGACCGACTGGATGCTGGCGACGATGGGGACGAGCCAGGCCGAGGCGCTCGCCGGAGCTACGCCCTATCTCAAGCTCTTCGCGCTCGCCCAGGGCGGCACGGGGCTGGCGAAGAAGGCGCTGGCCCTGCGAGCTGAGGAGGGCGGTCTGAGCCATCTCGCGACCTGCCGGTTCTACGCCGAGCATCTCGTCACGGAGGCTCCCGCGCTCGAGCTTGCGGTCACGGAAGGCGCGGGAGCGGTCGCGGATTCGGACGCGGTCTTCGCGGCGTGAGCGGGGCGCTGCACCCGCTCGCCGGAAAAATCTGTCTCGTCGCCGGCGCGTCGCGCGGGCTCGGGCGCGGCGTCGCCCGGGCGCTCGGCGAGGCGGGCGCGACGGTCATCGTCACCGGCCGCTCCAGCGAGGCCGGGCCGCGCACCGACCAGCGCAACGAGACGTTCGAGGACGCCGCCCGCGAGGTCGAGGCGGCCGGCGGCAAGGGCTTTCCCTATCGCTGCGATCATGTTCAGGAGCGGGAGGTCGATGCGCTGGTCTCCTGGGCGCTGCGGCGTTTCGGCCGGCTCGACTGCGTCGTCGACGCGGTCTGGGGCGGCAATGAGGGCTATGACGGGCAGCGCTATCCCGACGGGTCGGCCTATGGCGCGCCGTTCTGGCGCAGGCCGGTGGCGCGGCTGGCCCAGAGCTTCGAGAGCGGCGTCTACGCGCAGTTGCTGCTGGCGCGGGCGGTCGCGCCAGCAATGGTCCAGATGCGCAACGGGTTGATTGTGACGATATCCCTCGACACCGCCGAAGGTTATCTCGGCGATGTGGTCTACGATCTCGCCAAGGCGTCGATGAACCGGCTGACGCTGGCCATGGGCCATGAGCTGAAACCCTTCGGCGTCACCGCGCTGGGCCTCTCGCCCGGCCATGTCCTGACCGAGCGCGTCGCCGACGCCGGCATGGCGGGCGAGACCACCGAGAGCCCGCTCTATGCCGGCCGGGCGGTGGCGGCGCTGCTCGCCGACGCCGACGTCGCCCGCCATGCCGGCGGGGTCCTGCACGTCGCTGACCTTGCCCGGACTTACGGTTTCGTCGACCGGGACGGCGCGCAGCCGGCCCGCTTCAGCATGTCAGAACACTAGGGGGAGACGAACGATGTCGCTCAGGAACAAGACGCTCTTCATCACCGGCGGCTCGCGCGGCATCGGCCTCGCCATCGCGCTCAGGGCCGCCCGCGACGGCGCCAACGTCACCATCGCGGCCAAGACCGCCGAGCCCCATCCCAAGCTGGAGGGCACGATCTTCACGGCGGCCGCCGAGATCGAGGCCGCCGGCGGCAAGTGCCTGCCGCTGATGGTGGATGTCCGCGACGAGCAGAGCGTGGCGCAGGCGATCGCGAAGACGGCCGAGACCTTCGGCGGCATCGACATCGTCGTGAACAACGCTAGCGCGATCTCGCTGACCAACACGCAGATGACCGACATGAAGCGCTATGACCTGATGAACCAGATCAACACGCGCGGCACGTTCATGGTCTCGAAATACGCGATTCCGCATCTCGAGAAGGCGGACAACCCGCATATCCTGATGCTCTCGCCGCCGCTCGACATGTCGATGCGCTGGTTCGCGCCGCACCTGGCCTATTCGATCGCGAAATACGGCATGAGCCTGTGCGTGCTCGGGCTGGCCGGCGAACTCGCGCCCAAGGGCATCGCCGTCAACGCGCTGTGGCCGCGCACCACGATTGCGACCGCGGCCGTCCAGAACCTGCTCGGCGGCGACAAGATGGTGCAGGCGAGCCGCACGCCCGAGATCCTGGCGGACGCGGCGCACATGATCTTCGCCAAGCCGTCGCGCGAATTCTCCGGCAACTTCCTGATCGACGACAGCTTCATGGCCGGCGAGGGCTTCACCGATTTCACGCCCTATCGCGTCGATCCGTCGGTGCCGCTGATGCCGGACTTCTTCGTGCCGGCCGACAGCAAGCCGCCGCAGGGCGTCAAGGGCGGGATGTGACCCGGTGCCCGGCGCGCCTCGTCATCCGTTTGACATCATGGTCGGTTGAGCGTTCTTGCAGCGCAGCAATCCTTGCGTCGCCGAGCCCCGAGAGTGCCTGCCATGCTGCTGATCCATGGCATCTGCCAAGACAACGGCGACCGCCTCGTCCACCGCACGCTGGCGGCCGACGAGGCCATTCCCGCCGGCTCGATCTGGATCGACCTGCTCAATCCGACCGGCGACGAGGACCGGAAGATCGAGGCGCATCTCGGCGTCTCGATCCCGACGCGCGAGGAAATGCACGATCTCGAACCGTCCGAGATCATCTACACCGAGAACGGCGCGCACTACATGACGGCGCGGGTGATCTGCCAGTCCGATACGATGGTGCCGAAGCTCGCCGACGTCACCTTCATCCTGACCGAGCAGGCGCTGGTCACCGTGCGTTACGACGAACCCGGCGCCTTCAATATTTTCCTCAACCGTGTCGCAAAGCCGGGTGGTTGCGGCCTGCAGCCCGCGGCCGTGATCGAGGGGCTGATCGAGGCCATCGTCGATCGCGCGGCGGAGGTGCTGCGCGGCGTCGGCGACAGGATCGACGAGGCCTCGCGGCGCGTCTTCGAGGGCAAGAGTTCGGCCGTCGAGCAGAACAGCGCCTATCAGGCGATCATCCGCAAGATCGGCCAGTACGAGCACATCATCTCGAACGTGCGCGAGAGCATGGTCTCGGTCGAGCGCGTGCTGCTGTTCCTCTCGGCCAATTTCAAGCGCCCGACCAAGGTGGGCAGCGGCTTCACGCCGGAATGGCGCACCGCCGTGCGCGACGTCCAGGCGATCGAGGAGCACGCCACCTTCATCTCCAGCAAGCTCTCCTTCATGCTGCAGGCGACGCTCGGCCTCGTGGGGCTGGAGCAGAACAAGATCATCAAGCTGTTCTCGGTCGTCGCCGTGGTGCTGATGCCGCCGACGCTGATCGCCTCGATCTACGGCATGAATTTCGAGAAGATGCCCGAGCTGAAATGGGACTACGGCTACCCGATGGCGCTCGCCATGATGGTGGTCTTCGCGATCCTGCCGTATCTGTTTTTCAGATGGAAGAAGTGGCTTTAGAGCACGCTTCATTTACACGGAAGCGTAGCCTGCATTGACGAGGTAGTTTGCGCATTCGTCTGGCGAGACGAGCTGGAGCAGATCGCCGAGCTTTCGCCATGTCGCCTCGACGGTTCTGGCTT
>JAKFWE010000308.1 GCA_021732895.1 Allobosea sp.
AGCGCGGCCTCAGCCATGCCCGGCCTCCGGCGCGGGTGCGGCGGGAGCGGGCGGGCGGATCGGCGCGCGCTCTTTCCCCGGTCCAGCCAGCATCGCGGCGAGCTGGCGCAGGCCGCCCGGCAGCGTCAGCACCACCAGGATGACGATCAGCCCCTCTATCAGCTTCCAGTGTTCGGTCGTGCTCTTCAGCGCCTCCTCGATGCCGAGCAGCGCGAAGGCGCCGACCAGCGGCCCGGTGACCGAGCCCATGCCGCCGAGCACCACCATCACCAGCAGCAGCGCCGAGAGATGCCAGCCCAGCATCTGCGGGGCGACGAAGCCGAACTGCGCCGCCGTGAAATAGCCGGCCACCCCGGCGAGCGCGCCGGAGATGACGAAGGCGGTGAGGCGGATGCGGTAGACCGGAAAGCCGAGCGAGCGGGCGCGGCGCTCATTGTCGCGCGCGGCGGCCAGCGCCCGGCCGAAAGGCGACGCCACGATGGCGCGCAGCAGCAGGATCGTCGCCAGCGTCAGCGCCAGCGCGGTGAAATAGAACTGCGCCGGCTTCTCCAGATCGACGGGCTTCCAGCCGAACAGCACGATCTCCGGCTTGACGTAGATGAAGGCTCCGTCCGAGCCGCCGCCGATCGCGGTGTCGTGGAACAGGAAGAACAGCATCTCGCCGAAGGCCAGCGTCACCATGATGAAATAGATGCCGCGCGTGCGCAGGCACAACGCGCCGATCAGCAGCGCCGCGATGGCCGAGCCGGCCACGGCGAGAGGCAGCGTCGTGAGCACGGGGGCTGGATCGTATTTCGGCGAGAGCAGCGCCAGCCCGTAGCCCGCGAGCCCGAACAGCGCCGCATGGCACAGGCTGACCAGCCCGCCGAAACCGACGACGAGATTGAGCGCCATCGCCGCGACGCCGATCAGCAGGACCTTGCTGGCGAACTGGACGTAGTAGCCCGGCGCGAGGAAGGGCAGAGCGAGCGCCGCCGCCAGGGCGAGCGCCGGCAGCAGGCGGCCGGCTGCGACCGGTGGCGGCGCCATCTCAGCCCTCCCGCTGGCCGAGAATGCCGTTGGGCCGCCAGAGCAGCACGAAGGCCATCAGGAAATAGATCGAGAAGCTCGACAGGTTGGGGAAGAAGACCTTGCCGAACGTGTCGGTGAGCCCGACCAGCAGCGCCCCCAGCGCCGCCCCGACGACGGAGCCGATGCCGCCCAGCACCACCACGACGAAGGACAGGATCAGCATGTGCTCGCCCATGCCGGGAAAAACCGTCGAGATCGGCGCGACGACGATGCCGCCGAGCGCCGCCAGCGCGATGCCGACGGCGAAGACATAGCGGTTGACCTTGTCGAAGGGGATGCCGAGCGCCCGCGCCATGTCGCGGTTCTCGGCCCCGGCGCGCACGATCATGCCGATCCGCGTGCGCTGGATGACGAAGAAGATCGCCGCCGCGACGACGAGGCAGAACAGGCAGATCGCCAGCCGGTAGACCGGATAGGACAGAATCTCGGTGAGCTGTATGGAGCCCGCCAGAAAGGCCGGCGGCGGCACCGAATGCACGTCCTTGCCGAACAGGATCTGGCGCATCTCGTCGATGATCAGGATCAGGCCGAAGCTGAGCAGCACCTGCGCGAGATGGTCGCGGCCATAGAGCCTGCGGATGAACAGGCTCTCCAGCGCCAGCCCGCCGACGAAGGCGATGGCGACCCCGCCGACCAGCGCCAGCCCGAAGCTGCCGGTATAGGCGGTCAGCCAATAGGCGAGATAGGCCCCCAGCATGTAAAACGAGCCATGGGCGATGTTGATCACGCCGAGGATGCCGAAGACCAGCGTCAGCCCGCTCGCGACCAGAAACAGCACGAGGCCGTATTGCACGGCGTTCAGCAACTGCACGCCAAAGGTGACGATATCCATCGAACCGCCCGGGCTGGGCGGCGGGAGCGCTCGCGTGAGCCGCCCCCGCCGTCGCGAGGAGAAGGCCTGATCAGGCCGGCAGGCGGCAACCGCGCGCCGGATCCTCGACATTGGCCTGCGCGATCGAGACCATCTCGTTGCGTCCGTTGCGGACCTCGCGCAGGTAGATGTTCTGGATCGGGTTGTGCGCCTTGCTGAAGCTCAGCGGCCCGCGCGGGCTGTCGATCTTCGCCGCCGCCATCGCCGCCACCATCTTGTCGCGCGCCGCCGCGTCGCCGCCGACGGCGCCGAGACCGATATCGAGCAGCGCGCCGGAATCGTAGCCCTGCACCGCGTAGATGTCGCCATCGGCCGAGAATTTCTGCTTGAAGGCGGCCAGGAACGCCTTGTTTGCGGGATTGTCGAGATTGTCGGCGTAATGCAGCGTCGTCCTGATGCCGTTGGCCGCCTCGCCCTGCGCGGGGATCGTGCCGTCGGTCAGGAAGCCGGCGCCATAGAGCGGGATCGTCTTGCCGAGGCCCGCCGCGGCATAATCCTTGACGAACTTGACCGCGCCGCCGCCGGCGAAGAAGGCGTGCACCGCGTCGGGCTTGAGCTGGGCGATGCGGGTGATCAGCGCCTGGAACTCGACCTCCGGGAAGGGCAGCGTCAGCTCCTCGACGACCTTGCCGCCGGCCTTGGCGAAGCCCTCCTTGAAGCCGCCCATCTGCTCGGCGCCGGCGGCGTAGCGCCAGGTGATGGTCACGACGTTGCGGTGGCCGGCGTCGTACATCACCTTGCCCATCGGGAAATTGGGCTGCCAGTTCGAGAACGAGGTGCGGAAGACGTTGGGCGCGCAGAGCGGGCCGGTGGCGTCGTTGGCCCCGGCGTTGGGGATGATCAGCATGGTGTTGGTGTCGCGCGCCACCTTGACCATCGCCATCGCCACGCCGGAATGCACGGTGCCGACGACGGCGTCGACCTTCTCGCGCGCGATCAGCCGGTTGACGTTGTCGGTGGCGTTCTCGGGCTTGGATTCGTCGTCGACGGTGACGAAGCTGATCGCACGGCCGCCGAGCTTGCCGCCCTTCTGCTCGACATAAAGCCGCATGCCGTTGTCGATGAACTGGCCGAGCTTCGCGAAGGTGCCGGTATAGGGCAGCATCAGCCCGACCTTGTAAGGCGCGCCCTGCGCGATGGCCGGACGCGGAAAGCCCGAGACGAGGCCGGCGGCCCCGAGCCCGCCCGCGCCTGCGAGCAGCGTGCGGCGCGTCAATCTCGAACGGGTGATCGTGTCGGTGGTGATCTTGTCGGTCACGGCGTGTCCTCCCTGAGACGGTTCTGTTTATCGAAATCCCCGCTCGTTGCGGCGGGTGATGCCTGCCTTGGCGCGCTGACGCCGGTGTGACCGTGATGCCTTGGCCCGGTCACGAGCTTGAACGATGGGCGACGATCGCGGGCGACGCCGCATCGATAGAGGGTTCAGGTTTTATAGTGCCATCCCCGCTTCGCATTGCAAGAATTATAATTCACATTCCGGACAGCCGTCGCGGCCCGGCCGTCACGCGATCCTCCTCGGCCGGCGTCGTCGCCTTGCCCCGCCGGAGCAGCGCCTGCCGGTCGATCTTGCCCGTGCCGGTCTTGGGCAGGGCGTCGAGATACGCCACCGTGCGCGGATATTTGTGCGGCAGCAGCCGCGCCTTGACCCAGGCCTGCAATTCGCTCGTCCGGGCCGGGCCGGTCTCGCCGTCGGCGCAAACGACGAAGGCCTGCACGCTCATGCGCCGGTCGGCGCCCTCCAGCGCCAGAACGGCGCATTCGCGCACCGCCGGATGGTCGGCCAGCGCCAGCTCGATCTCGAGCGGATGGACCCATTGGCCCGAGACCTTGATCAGGTCGTCGGCCCTGCCCCTGAAGCTGTGGAAGCCCTCGGCGTCGCGGGTGAAGCGGTCGCCGGTCCAGATCCAGCCGTCGCGGAAGCTCTCGGCCGTCTTGTCGGGGCGGTTCCAGTAGAGCGGCGCGCTGGAATCGCCGCGCACCCACAGGATGCCCTCCTCGCCGTCGCCGACCTCGCGCCCGTCCGGGCCGGTCAGCCGCAATTCGTAGCCCGGCACGCGCCGCCCGGCCGCGCCGGGCTTCGTGGCGCCGGGCGCATTCGAGAGATAGATGTGCAACGCCTCGGTCGAGCCCAGCCCCTCGACGATCTCGGGCGCGCCGAGTCCGCGCCAGGCCGTCGCGATCTCG
>JAKFWE010000309.1 GCA_021732895.1 Allobosea sp.
ATGCTCGGCCATGTCGATGGCGACGCTGCTCGCGCCTTTCGGCGGCGGGCTCGCCTGCGACGATCCAGAGAAGAACGTCTTCGACATCCATGGCGGCGGCGTCGATCTCGTCTTCCCGCACCACGAGAACGAGATCGCCCAGAGCTGCTGCGCTTTTGGGGGCGGCGAGGGCGCGGCGCGCATGGCCAACATCTGGATGCACAACGGCTTCCTGCAGGTCGAGGGCGAGAAGATGTCGAAATCGCTCGGCAACTTCGTGACGATCAACGAACTGCTGGAGACGGATAGCTTTGGCGGGCAGATTTGGCATGGGCTCGTTCTGAGGTTGGCGATGTTGCTGACCCAATATCGCCAACCTATCGATTGGACGGTGGACCGGTTGGTAGAAGCGCGGTCGACACTGTATGAGTGGAACGAGGCTTGCGCCGAAGCCCCTGAAACCGAACCGCTAATCGACGATATCATTCGTCCGCTATTCGACGACCTGAACACGGCTGCAGCTATTGCGGGCCTCCATGCGCTCGCTAAGGCTGTTCGCAGTGAGACCAGCGGTCCCAAAAGAGTCGCTGCTGCGGCGCGTCTCCGATGTGCCTTAACGTTGTTAGGGCTCTATCATGACGGCCCAACGGTTGAACTGTTGAAGCAGAATGTTCGCGATCGCGTGTTCGACGGTAAGGTCGAAGCTCTCATCACAGCCCGCCTCGACGCCCGCCGCGCCAAAAACTTCGCCGAATCCGACCGCATCCGCGACGAACTCGCCGCCATGGGCATCCAGCTCAAGGACGGCAAGGACCCGGACGGCCAGCCGACCACGACCTGGGAGGTGAGGCGATAATGACGCCCGCCTCCCGCGAACCCATCGTCATCGCCGACGCAGGCCCCATCCTGCGGCTGGCGGCGGCCGGACTTTTGCCGATGCTGGCGCGGCTCAACCGCCGTATCGTGCTGGTCGATCGCGTCGAGGAAGAACTCGTCGGCGACGAGAGCAAGCCATATGCGGCCGACATCAGGCGATGGATCGACGCGGAGGGCGATGCTTTGCTGCGCGTCCCGACGATCATCGGCGAGGGCATGGCTGCTCTGAAGGCCCGCACCCGCACGCCCGAGGAGGACGCCCGCCTGAAATCCGGCCTGCGCAACTCGGGCGAATTGGCCCTGCGCGAATTCATCGACCACTGGCGGCCCGACAGTGTGTCGTCGGCCGTGGTGCTCTACGAGGACCGCAAGGTGCCCAACCTCTTCCTGGAGGTCGACTACCCCGTCACCCTGATGACGACCCGCGCCTTCGTTCGCATTATCGCGTCCTGGGGCGTGAGCGTCGATGCGCCGGCCGCTCTCGATGCCGTCGCCGCTCTCTACGATCTCAAGCCGGCGATGGTCGGCGAGATCGACCCCGAAACGCCCGTCGATCTCCGGCGGCTCCCTGCACCTTTGGACAACGCTTCATGACCCCCAACATCCGCCCCTCCGGCTCGCTCTCGATCGCGATCAAGCTCGTCATGCTCGCCATGGTCATGCCGCGCCTGATCCGCTTCAAGCTGAGGCGCAAGGCGTGACCCAGACCGCAAACCCCTGCCGCATCCACCTCTTCGACACCACGCTGCGCGACGGTGCCCAGACCACCGGCGTCGATTTCTCGCTCGACGACAAACGCGCGGTCGCCGCCATGCTCGACAGGCTCGGCATCGACTATGTCGAGGGCGGCTATCCCGGCGCGAACCCGCTCGACACGGCCTTTTTCGCGAACAAGCCGACCAAACAGGCGAGATTCGCCGCCTTCGGCATGACCAAGCGGGCCGGGCGCTCGGCCGCCAACGATCCGGGCCTCAAGGCGCTGCTCGACGCGGACGCCGACGCCATCGTCTTCGTCGCCAAGAGCTGGGACTACCATGTCCACGTCGCGCTGGAGATTTCGCTGGAGGACAACCTCGCCGGCATCGCTGAGAGCGTCGAGGCCGCGAAGGCCGCCGGCCGCGAGGTGATGCTCGATTGCGAGCATTTCTTCGATGGATACAAGGCGAACCCGGATTACGCGCTGGCCTGCGCCAAAGCGGCGTTTGAGGCCGGCGCGCGCTGGGTCGTGCTCTGCGACACCAATGGCGGCACGCTTCCAGACGAGGTCGCGACGATCGTCGCCGAAGTGGCCAAAACGATACCGGGCGAAAACCTCGGCATCCACGCCCATGACGATTGCGGCTGCGCCGTCGCCAACTCGCTCGCCGCCGTCGAGGCCGGCGCGCGCCAGATCCAGGGCACGCTCAACGGTCTGGGCGAGCGCTGCGGCAACGCAAACCTGGTGACGCTGATCGGCGCGCTGAAGCTGAAGCAGCGCTATCGCGGGCGCTTCGCCATCGGCGTGGACGACAGGCAGCTCGGCGAACTGACCCATGTCTCGCGCGCGCTCGACGAGATGCTGAACCGCGCGCCCAACCGCCACGCCCCCTTCGTCGGCGCATCCGCCTTCGCCACCAAGGCCGGCATCCATGCCTCGGCCGTGCTGAAGGACCCGCGCACTTACGAGCATGTGCCGCCCGAGGCGACCGGGAACGTGCGGAAGGTGCTGGTCTCCGATCAGGGCGGCAAGTCGAACCTCGTCGCCGAGCTGGAGCGCATCGGCGTCACGCTCGGCCGCGACGATCCACGTCTGTCGCGGGTGCTGGAGGAGCTGAAGGAGAAGGAGGCGCAGGGCTACGCCTTCGAGGGCGCCGACGCGTCGTTCTTCCTGCTGGTCAAGCGCATCCTGCGCGAGGCGCCGGACTACTTTCAGGTCGAGCGCTTCAAGGTCAATGTCGAGCGCCGCTACAACGCCATCGGCGAACTCGTCACCTTCTCGGAAGCGATCGTGAAGGTGAAGGTCGGCGAGGAGGTGCTGATCTCGGCGGCCGAGGGCGCGGCGGGCCCGGTCAACGCGCTTGATGTCGCCCTGCGCAAGGACCTCGGCAAATACCAGTCGCTGATCGGGGGCCTGCGGCTGGTCGATTACAAGGTCCGCATCTTCCAGGGCGGCACCGACGCCGTGACCCGTGTGCTGATCGAATCCGCCGACGAGACGGGCGAGCGCTGGACCACGGTCGGCGTCAGCGCCAACATCATCGACGCCTCCTTCCAGGCCCTGACGGATTCGATCGTCTACAAGCTGATGCGGGCCGGGGCGACGGCGTGAGCCCGGCCGCCGCTCAATCCGTCAGCCGCAGCACCTTGTCGCGGCAGAAATCCATGCCTTCGCTGTCGGCCTCCACCGCATCGTCGAAGCGCGCCAGCACATAATAGCTGCAGCCGGCCGGCCGGTTCAGCTTGAGCGCGATGCTCTTGCCTGGCGCCAGCGGCCGGGCGAGCTTGGCGACGAGGCGCGGCTGGTCGCCGGTCGTGGCGATTTCGAGCTGCGTCAGCGCGGCCGCGCGCGCGTTCGAGACGGTGATCTGCGACGGCGGGCGAGCCGTCTGCGCGAGAGACTGACCGGCATGGCCGAGCCCTAGCGCCCAGACGCCGGCCAGCGCAAGCGACGCAGCGCGTCGAATTGTCATGGCGAACCCTCCCGCAACGTCCCACCGGACACGTCAGCGAGGCATTTGATACCGGCCTTGCGACGAGAACAAGGCCTCGCCCGGCGGCGCGCGGCGCGCCGGCGGAATCAGGCGGCGTTCATCCAGCCGAAGCGGATCGGGAAGCCCTCTCCCCCGAGCAGGCTGACGGTCTCGTAGAGCGGCAGCCCGACCACGCCGGTATAGGAGCCGACCAGCTTGACCACGAAGGAGCCGGCGATGCCCTGTATGGCGTAGCCGCCGGCCTTGCCGCGCCATTCGCCGGAGGCGAGATAATTCTCCAGGTCCTCGGCCGAAAGCCGCTTGAAGCGCAGTCGCGTCTCGACGATGCGGTCGCGGATCGCGCCGGATGGCGCGACCACGGCGACGGCGGTGTAGACCCGGTGCGCGCGGCCAGACAGCAGGCGCAGGCAGGCGGCCGCCTCGTCGACGATCTCGGCCTTGGGCAGGATGCGCCGGCCGACGGCGACTACGGTGTCGGCGGCGACGATGCAGCAGCCGGCGAGATCGGGCCGGCTGACGGCCGCCTCGCGCGCCGCTTCGGCCTTCTGGCGTGCGAGGCGGCGCGCCAGATCGCGCGGG
>JAKFWE010000008.1 GCA_021732895.1 Allobosea sp.
GGCCTCGTCATTGGTCCAATGACGGTGGCCCTGCATGGTCTTGAAGTGGAACTTGACCCAGTAGCGCTCGCCGGCGTCGTTCCAGAGCGAGAAGGTGTGCGAGCCGTAGCCGTTGATGTGGCGCACATCGGTCGGCAGGCCGCGATCCGACATCAGGATGGTGACCTGATGCAGGCTCTCAGGCGACAGCGACCAGAAATCCCACATCGCGGTGGGCGAGCGAAGGTTCGTCTTGGGGTGGCGCTTCTGGGTGTGGATGAAGTCGGGGAACTTGACCGGGTCGCGCACGAAGAAGACCGGCGTGTTGTTGCCGACCATGTCCCAGTTGCCCTCCTCGGTGTAGAACTTCAGCGAGAAACCGCGGACGTCGCGCTCGGCGTCGGCGGCGCCCATCTCGCCGGCCACGGTCGAGAAGCGCGCGATCATCGGGGTCTTGGAGCCCAGCTTGAAGACCTTGGCCTTGGTGTATTTCGTGATGTCGCCGGTGATCGTCAGCGTGCCATGCGCGCCCCAGCCCTTGGCGTGGACCGCGCGCTCGGGGATGCGCTCGCGGTTCTGATGGGCGAGCTTTTCGAGAAGCTGGTAGTCCTGCAGCAGCACCGGGCCGCGCTCGCCGGCGGTCAGCGAGTTCTGGTTGTCGGGGACCGGCGCGCCGGCCGTCGTCGTCATGGTCGGGGTCTTCGACATGGTGGTCCTCCGTCGTTTCAGTCCGGATCCGGCCCATGCCGGAATTCGCATTCGAAGAATTAACAGCGCTTCGTGACGATGATGTCCAATACCGTTTACTCGACGCTTCGATAAGAATATCCTATCGTCATGATCACGCTGAAACAGCTCCGCTATTTCGCCGCTCTGGCCAGGCACCGCCATTTCGGCAAGGCGGCGCAGGAATGCCATGTCAGCCAGCCGGCCCTGTCGCTTCAAATTCAGGAGCTGGAGAACCATCTCGGCTGCCAATTGGTGGAGCGTCGGCGCGGCGCGATCGCATTGACGGAGACGGGGCGCGAGATCGCCCGGCGCGCCGGGCGCATCCTGATCGAGGCGCATGATCTGGTCGATCATGCCCGCCACCGCCCGAGCCTGCTGAGCGGGCCGCTGCATCTCGGCGTCATTCCCTCGATCGCGCCCTACCTGCTGCCGGCCGCGCTTCCTCTGCTGCAACGACGCCATCCGGCGCTGGAGCTGCGCCTGCGCGAGACCCAGACCGAGACGCTGCTGGACGATCTCGACGACGGGCGGCTCGACGTCGCGCTGCTGTAGCTGCCGGTCGAGCGACCGGGCCTGGAGACGCTGAAGCTGTTCGATGACGGGTTCGTGCTGGTGATGCCCTCGCAGGCCGGAGACAATGCGCCTCTGACGCCCGAAGCCGCGCTGACGGGCGAGCATCTCCTGCTGCTGGAGGAAGGCCATTGCCTGCGCGACCAGGCGCTGAGCTTCTGCCGCGCGATCCGCGGCGACGCGCGCCGGCAATATGGCGCCTCCAGCCTCTCGACCATCATGCAGATGGTCGCCAACGGTTTCGGCGCGACCCTCCTGCCGGCGATGGCGCTGCCGCTCGAACTCAGGCCCGACATGCCGGTGACGCTCCACCGCTTCACCGCCCCCGCCCCGAGCCGCGCGATCGGCCTCGCCTGGCGCAGATCCTCACCGCGCAAGGCCGATTTCGAGGCGTTCGGCGCGATCGTGCGCGAGGTCGGCGAGGGCGAACCCGCCTTTGCCGGCCTCGGCCGCGAGGGAGACCCCGTCAGCCTGCCGCGCTTCAGCGGTTGACCTTGGTCTGCGTGCGGACGCTCGGCCAGGCGCCATCCGCCTTGGCGATGTAGCCGGCCTGATCCTTGTTCCAGGTGGTCTGGACCGACTTGCTGTAGTTCAGATAGAGCTTGCCGCCGACGACCGACCACGCGGCCGGGTCGATGTCGGCCTTGTAGCCGCCCGCCGTGCCGTAGGCGCAGAAGCCGCCATATTGCGGGGCGAACCTTTCCGGCGTCGCCTTGAAGGCGTCGCGATTGGCGGCGCTGGCGAAGCGGAAGCTCGCGCCCTTGTAGTCGGCGCTGAACTGGGCCTGTCCGGCGACCGGCTTGCCGTCCTTGAAATAGGCGACCGGATCGTAACCCTTGATCGCCGGGCCGCCGACATCGTTGATCTCGCCGGCCAGCGCCGGCGCCGCCACGAGGAGGCCGGCCGCAAGAGACAGGCCCAGAAGGCCGCGGCGAGACAGCGGCGCTCCGCAGGGGGCGGCGATTGAAGACTGGAACATGATGGGTCTCCCGACCGACGTCGAACTGAAGCCGCGATCATGCCGGCATCAGCGCGGCGCGTCCAAGCACGTCTGCATCATCGCCATCACATGCCGTTGACCCCGACGTGAGCTTTCGCCTCTCCAGGGCGGAACGGGCTCGGCCAAGGCGATCGCTTCAAGAGCATGCTCGCGGTCGATGGCGTGCTCGAGCCCTCCCTCCGCTGGCGGCGGGGAGTGTTGGGTGGGGGGCAGTTCCGCTCGGCCAGACGTCGCAGGACAAAGCCCCTGCTTTCCGGCCCCCTATCCCGGACCCTTCCCCACCGAAGTCGGATGTTTCCGACTTCGGCGATGCATGGGCCATGTCGGCGACAGCAGACATGGCTGACGCGGGGGGAAGGGGACGCGCCCCGCCTTGAAGCGATTGCCCTGAACCGGGCCGCGAGCGGTTGCCGCGCACGCCATTCCCGTCGATCATGCCATCCCTTCCGCCGGCCCGGCCCGCCATGATCCTCTTCAGCCGCATTCTCTACACCGCCATCGCCGGCGCCCTGCTGCTAGCCGCGATCCTGCTGACGGGCGTGGCGATCTGGCGAACCATCGCCGGCTTCTCGACCGGCGAGAGCGCGCTGGACACGATGCTGGACGGCATCGGCCTGATCATCATCGCGGTCGCGGTCGCCGACGTCGGCAAATTCCTGTTCGAGGAGGAAGTGATCGCGGATCGCGAGCTGCGCCGCCCGGCCGAGGCGCGCGGGTCGCTGACCAAGTTCATGACCATCATCATCATCGCGCTCAGCCTGGAATCGCTCGTGCTGATCACCAAGGCCTCGCGCAGCAACCTCGCCGACATCGTCTATCCGGCCCTGCTCGGGCTGCTCGCCGTGCTCGCGATGGTCGGGCTCGGCCTGTTCCAGAAACTCAGCCAGAATGCGACGGCCGCCGTGCCGCCGGACCATGACGACGGCGGCGAGGAGGACGCCCCCGAGACGTCCGCTCCGAAGCGTCGTGGCGGCGGCTCCCGCACGGCGCGGTGAGGCGCGCTCAAAGCAGACCGAACCGCCTGCCCTGAAGCCAGGCGCGCTCGACCCAGGCGGGACTGAATTCGTGGCCGCCCCTGTGCAGGCAGAGCTCGAGTTCGCGGCTCGCGCCGCACGGCCCGGCGCGCTCGCAGGCGAGGACGCCGTCGCCAAGGGACTTTTCCGGCTTCAGCGGGGCGCACTGGCCGCCCAGCACAGTGAAGCTCTGGCGCACGTCGCCCTGTTTGAATTGCCGGCCGATCCAGCGGCCGGCCATCGGCACGGTGGTGTCGGCCGTGCCGTGCAGATGCAGCAGCGTCGGCGTGGGCGCGGCGCATTTCATTGGCAGCGGCTCCCAGAAGGCGCCGGCGACCGGGGCGAACACGGCGAAGCGCGCCGGCGCCGCGCAGGCGAGCCACCAGACCATCGAGCCGCCCTGAGAGAAGCCGGTCGCGAGCAGGCGCCGCGGGTCCAGCCCGAAGCGCTGCGCGGCATCGCGCAAAACCGCATCGACGAAAGCCAGTTCGTCGCGCTGGCTCCCGCGCCAGCCGGGATAGGACCAGGTCTTGCCGCGCCCCTCCGGCGCCACGACCGCGACCCCGAGGCGCTGGCCGACCGCAGCCAGATCGGCGTCGGCCATCGCATCGGCCGGCGTCGATTGCCAGCCATGGAAGAACAGGATCGCCGGCAGGTCGCCGGGGCCGGCTTTCGGCGCGGCCGGCATGCGGATGCGGTAGCTGCCGCCATCGACGGGACAGTCGCTGTCGGGGCCGCAGGCGAGCGCAGGGCCCGCGGCGACGGACCCTAAACCGCCCAGCGCCAGCGCGATCAGCAGCGC
>JAKFWE010000378.1 GCA_021732895.1 Allobosea sp.
ATATGATGGACGGCGGCCATGGAGGCTCATTCGGAAGGTTGCGATTCCGTCACCATGAGCCGGCGGAATCGCGACCGCAAGTCACGCAGGGTGGTTTTTCAGTGAGCACAGGCGATTCGGCCCGGATCGGGCGGCCAGCGGCGGGGCGGGCCGGCTTGAGCAGCCTGCGCGTCGTCGTCTCCGTGCGCGACCGGCGACAGGGCTTCCTGATCGCCGGCGGCGCGATGTTCCCCTGCGCGCTCGGGCGCGGCGGCGTCATCGTCGCAAAGCGCGAGGGCGATGGCGGCACGCCGCGCGCCACGCTGCCGCTGCGCCGGCTGTTCTACCGCGCCGACCGGCTGCCCCGCCCGCGCTGCGCCCTGCCGACACGGATGATCTCGCCGCGCGACGCCTGGTGCGACGACGCCGGCGACCGCCGCTACAACCGCCTGATCGACCGTGCACCGGGCGAGGCGGAGGAACGGCTCAGCCGCGCCGACGCCCTCTACGACGTCATCGTCGAGCTCGGCTGGAACGACGCGCCGGTGCGGCGCGGGCGCGGCAGCGCCATCTTCTGGCATCTGGCGCGGCCGGGCTTCACGCCGACGGCGGGCTGCGTCGCAGTCAGGCGAGGCGTGTTCGCCAAGCTGCTGCCACAGCTCGGGCGGCGCTGCGTGATGCGCATCGGCTGAACCGAGCGCTGGAGGCGGGCGCGCTATCCCCGCGCCCCGAAGATCGCGCTCCCCACCCGCACATGCGTCGCGCCGAGCTGAATCGCCGCCTCGTAATCGGCGCTCATGCCCATGGAGAGCCCGCGCAGGCCGTTGCGCGCCGCGATCTTGGCGAGCAGCGCGAAATGCGGCGAGGGCGGCTGGTCGGCCGGCGGAATGCACATCAGCCCCTCGATCGAAAGCCCGTGATGGACCCGGCAGAGCGCGAGGAAGGCGTCGACCCCGGCCGGGCTGACGCCGCCCTTTTGCGGCTCGTCGCCGGTGTTGACCTGAACGAACAGCAGCGGCGCCTTGCCGCTGCGGCCGATCTCGCGCGCCAGCTCCCTGGCGAGGCTCTCGCGGTCGAGCGAATGAATCGCGTCGAACAGGGCCACGGCGTCCCTCGCCTTGTTGGATTGCAGGGGCCCGATCATGTGAACCCGCACGTCGGGGAAGCGCGCGCGCAGCGAGGGCCATTTCTCCTTCGCCTCCTGAACGTAGTTCTCGCCGAAATCGCGCTGGCCGGCCGCCAGCGCAGGCTCGATCGCCGCCTCCGGCATCGTCTTGGAGACCGCGATCAGCGCCACCTCCTCCGGCCGGCGCCGGACATCGCGCGCCGCGCGCGCGATCGCACCCTGCGTCTCCGCCAGCTTCGCCTGAATCGCGTTCATCCTGAAGCCTTTCCGCGCCGCGCCCGGCGTTGACCGCGCCGGCGCAATCGTGTCCTAGTCCGGCTCGCTTCGCTCACGCAACAATCGCAAAATTCCATGGCCGTCGAACGCTATAATCCAAAGGAATCCGAGCCGAAATGGCGACGCGTCTGGGACGAGCGCAAGCTCTTCGAGACCCGCAACGATGATCCGCGCCCTAGCTATTACGTCCTCGAGATGTTCCCCTATCCTTCCGGGCGCATCCATATGGGCCATGTCCGCAACTACGCGATGGGCGACGTCGTCGCGCGCTACAAGCGCGCCAAGGGCTTTTCCGTCCTGCACCCGATGGGGTGGGACGCCTTCGGCCTGCCCGCCGAGAACGCGGCCAAGGCCAACAGGGTCCACCCGCGCGACTGGACCTACGCCAACATCGCGACCATGCGCACGCAGCTCCAGTCGATGGGCCTCTCGCTCGACTGGAGCCGCGAGCTCGCCACCTGCGACCCCTCCTATTACCGCCACCAGCAGGCGATGTTCCTCGACTTCCTCGCCGCCGGGCTGGTCGATCGCAAAACCGCGCGCGTCAACTGGGACCCTGTCGACGAGACCGTGCTCGCCAACGAGCAGGTCATCGACGGGCGCGGCTGGCGCTCGGGCGCGCCCGTCGAGATCCGCGAGCTGACGCAGTGGTTCTTCAGGATCACCGCCTACGGCCAGGAACTGCACGATGCGCTGGAAGGCCTGACACGCTGGCCCGACAAGGTCCGGCTGATGCAGAAAAACTGGATCGGGCGTTCGGAAGGCCTGATGATTCGTTTCGCCCTCGAATCGAATGCGCTGGGTCAGGACGAGCTGGAAATCTACACCACGCGGCCCGACACCCTGTTCGGCGCGCGGTTCATGGCCGTCGCGCCCGACCACCCGCTGGCGCGGGCGGCGGCGGCCGGGAACCCGGATCTGGAAGCTTTCATCGCCGAGTGCAAGCGCACCGGCACGGCGCAGGAGGCGATCGACAAGGCCGAGAAGCTGGGCTTCGACACCGGTCTTCGCGCCGTTCATCCCTTTGACGAGACGTGGACATTGCCGATCTACGTCGCGAATTTCATCCTCATGGACTACGGCACGGGCGCCATCTTCGGCTGCCCGGCGCATGACCAGCGCGACCTCGACTTCGTCAACCGCTACGGCCTCGGCAACGTGGCCGTCGTCTGCCCCGAGGGCGTCGACCCCGCCGGCTTCGTGATCACCGACACGGCCTTCGTCGACGAGGGCCGGATGATCAATTCGCGGTTTCTCGACGGCATGACCATTCCGGAGGCGAAAGAAGACGTCGCGCTCCGCCTCGAGGGCGAATCGCGCGGCGGCCGCCCGGTCGCCGCGCGCAAGGTGAATTTCCGGCTGCGCGACTGGGGCGTTTCACGCCAGCGTTACTGGGGTTGCCCCATTCCGATCATCCACTGCGACGCCTGCGGCGCCGTGCCCGTCCCGGCCGCCGACCTGCCGGTGACGCTGCCCGACGACGTCTCCTTCGAGCGCTCGGGCAACCCGCTCGATCATCATCCGACCTGGAAGCACGCGGCCTGCCCGTCCTGCGGCAAGCCGGCCCGGCGCGAAACCGACACGATGGACACCTTCGTCGATTCGTCCTGGTATTTCGCCCGTTTCACCGATCCCTGGCGCACGCAGAGCCCGACCGACCGCGCGGCGGTCGATCGCTTCCTGCCGATCGACCAGTATATCGGCGGCGTCGAGCACGCGATCCTGCATCTGCTCTACTCGCGCTTCTTCACCCGCGCCATGAAGGCGACCGGCCATGCCGGGCTCGACGAGCCGTTCGACGGCATGTTCACGCAGGGCATGGTCGTGCACGAGACCTATCGCGCCCAGGACGGCGCCTGGGTCGAGCCCGGCGATGTCCGTATCGAGACCGCCGGCGCCGAACGGCGCGGCTTCCATGTCGAGACAGGAGCCCCGGTCGAGATCGGCGGCATCGAGAAGATGTCGAAATCCAAGCGCAATGTCGTCGATCCCGACGACATCATCGCGTCCTACGGCGCCGATACGGCGCGCTGGTTCATGCTGTCGGACTCGCCGCCGGATCGCGACGTGATCTGGACCGACGAGGGCGTGCAGGGCGCGGCGCGCTTCGTGCAGCGCTTCTGGCGTCTGATCGGCGAGATCGCTGCGCGCGGCAGGCCGGAGGCGAGCGCCCCGGCCGAAATCGGCGCAGCCGCGCTCGCCTTGCGCAAGGCCAGCCACCGCGCCCTGCACGCGGTCGGCGCCGATATCGAACGCCTCGCCTTCAACCGCTGCATCGCTCATGTCTACACGCTCGCCAACAGCATCGGCAAAGCGCTCGACATCGCGGCGGAGCACGCCGAGCTGGCGCCCGACCTCGCCTTCGCGCTGCATGAATCCGCCATGATCGCGACGCAGCTTGTCGCCCCCATGATGCCGCATCTGGCCGAGGAATGCTGGCTCGCCCTGCGCGCCCCCGGGCTCGCCGGGGAAGCGCCCTGGCCGCGGGCGGAGCCCGAACTCCTCAGGGATGAGAGCATCGTGCTGCCGGTGCAGATCAACGGCAGGAAGCGCGCCGAGGTGACGGTGCCGGCCGATGCGGATACCGTCGCCGTCGAGGCGATCGTGCGCGCGTCGGACGCCGTCATCAGGGGGCTCGAGACCAGGCCTATCCGCAAGATCATCGTCGTTCCGGGGAGAATCGTGAATGTCGTCGTCTGAA
>JAKFWE010000227.1 GCA_021732895.1 Allobosea sp.
CCTGACCCTTCCCCACCGCAAGCGGGGGGAAGGGGACCGGGCGGCGATTCCCGATTTCTGTCCTCATGACCCTTCCCGACCACCACACCTCCCGCATCGACCTGAAGCTCGTGGCCGAGATGGTGACGCCGGGCTCGCGCGTGCTCGACGTCGGCTGCGGCGACGGGGCGCTGCTCGCGCTCCTGGCCGAGACCCGTAATGTCGATGCGCGCGGAATCGAGCTCTCGCGCGAGGGCGTCGCCGGCTGCGTCGCGCGCGGGCTATCGGTGATCCAGGGCGACGCCGACACGGACCTCGCCGACTATCCCGACGACAGCTTCGACTACGTGATCCTGTCACAGACCATCCAGGCGACGCGCAATCCCCGGCTCGTGCTCGAGCAGATGCTCAGGATCGGCCGGCGCGCCATCGTCTCCTTCCCGAATTTCGGGCATTGGCGCATGCGCGGGCAGGTCTTCTTCCTCGGCAGGATGCCGATGACCGACGCCCTGCCCTATCAATGGTGGGACACGCCCAACATCCATTTTTGCACGATCCGCGACTTCGTTTCGCTGTGCGAGACGGTCGGCGCCGTGCGCGAGCGCGCCGTGGCCCTCGACGCGGCCGGCGGAAGAGTGATGGTCCGCGCGCCGTGGTGGCTGTGGAACCTGTTCGGCGCGCAGGCGGTGTTTCTGCTGAAGCGGGGGTGACGGGCGCATTTTTGCGCCCGTCATGCTCGGGCTCGACCCGGGCATCTCCTGCAAGAGGTTCTCGGGTCGAGCCCGAGAACGACGCCTTGCGTCAGTTCAGCGCCACGCCGGCCGGCCGCTTCTCCTTCACCACCGCGACATCGCCCAGCATCAGGCTGGTCGGGCCGACGGTCACCGGCACGACCTCGCCATCGGAAATTTTTCCGGCGAGCAGGAGTTCCGCCAGCGGGTCCTGGACCGATTTCTGGATGACGCGCTTCAGCGGGCGGGCCCCGTAGGCGGGATCGTAGCCCTTGTCGGCGAGCCAGGCGCGGGCCTGCTCCGAGAGATCGAGCACGATCTTGCGGTCGGTCAGGAGCTTCGCCAGACGCGCCATCTGGATGTCGACGATCGCGCCCATGTCCTCGCGCCGCAGCCGGTGGAACAGGATGATGTCGTCGATCCGGTTGAGGAATTCCGGCCGGAACGCCTGCCGCACCACGGCCATCACCTCGTCGCAGACCTCGTCAGTGTCCTGCCCCTCGGGCTGGCTGACCAGATAGTCGGAGCCGAGATTGGAGGTCATGATGATCAGCACGTTGCGGAAATCGACCGTGCGGCCCTGGCCGTCGGTGAGCCGTCCGTCGTCGAGCACCTGCAGCAGCACGTTGAAGACGTCGGGATGCGCCTTCTCGACCTCGTCGAACAGCACGACCTGATACGGCCGGCGCCGCACGGCTTCCGTCAGCGCGCCGCCCTCCTCGTAGCCGACATAGCCCGGAGGCGCGCCGATCAGCCGGGCGACCGAGTGCTTCTCCATGTATTCGGACATGTCGAGGCGGACCATCGCGGCGTCGTCGTCGAACAGGAACGAGGCAAGCGCCTTGGTCAGCTCGGTCTTGCCGACGCCGGTCGGCCCCAGGAACATGAAGGAGCCGATCGGCCGGTTCGGGTCCTGCAAGCCCGCGCGCGCACGGCGCACGGCGGTGGAGACCGCCTCGACGGCCTCGCGCTGGCCGACGACGCGGGCGGCCAGAACCTCCTCCATCCGGAGCAGCTTGTCCTTCTCGCCCTGAAGCATCCGGTCCACCGGCACGCCGGTCCAGCGGCTGACGATCTGGGCGACGTGATCGGCCGTGACGGCCTCTTCGACCATGCCCGACGCATCGCCGATGGCCTCGATCTCGGCCAGCGTCTTCTCGAGCTGCGGGATCTCGCCATAGGCCAGTTCGCCGGCGCGCTGATATTCGCCCTTGCGCTGCGCCTGCGCCAGTTCGGTGCGGGCGTTGTCCAGCCTCGTCTTGATCTCGGCCGCCGCGCCGAGCTTGTCCTTCTCGGCCTTCCACTTCGCGGTGATCGTCGCCGAGCGGGTCTCCAGATCGGCGAGTTCCGCCTCCAGTCGCCTCAGGCGCTCCTGGGAGCCCTTGTCGCTCTCCTTCTTCAGCGCCTCCTGCTCGATCTTGAGACGGACGATCTCGCGGTCGATCGAGTCGAGTTCCTCGGGCTTGGAATCGACTTGCATGCGCAGGCGCGCCGAGGCCTCGTCCATCAGGTCGATGGCCTTGTCGGGCAGGAAGCGGTCGGTGATGTAGCGGTTCGACAGGGTGGTCGCCGCGACCAGCGCCGAATCGGTGATGCGGACGCGGTGATGCTGCTCGTATTTCTCCTTCAGCCCGCGCAGGATCGAGATGGTGTCCTCGACGCTCGGTTCATCGACGAAGACAGGCTGGAAGCGGCGGGCGAGAGCCGCGTCCTTCTCGACATATTTGCGGTACTCGTCGAGCGTGGTCGCGCCGACGCAGTGCAGATCGCCGCGCGCCAGAGCGGGCTTGAGCAGGTTCGAGGCGTCCATCGCGCCGTCGGTCTTGCCGGCGCCGACGAGCGTATGCATCTCGTCGATGAACAGGATGACGCCGCCATCGGCGGCCGAGACCTCGTTCAGCACGGCTTTCAGCCGCTCCTCGAACTCGCCGCGATATTTCGCGCCGGCGATCAGCGAGCCCATGTCGAGCGCGAGCAGTTCCTTGTCCTTCAGGCTTTCGGGCACGTCGCCGTTGACGATGCGCAGCGCCAGGCCTTCGGCGATGGCGGTCTTGCCGACGCCGGGCTCGCCGATCAGCACCGGGTTGTTCTTGGTGCGCCGGCTCAGCACCTGGATGGTGCGCCGGATCTCCTCGTCCCGGCCGATGACCGGGTCGAGCTTGCCCTCGCGCGCCGCGGCGGTGAGATCGCGGGCGTATTTCTTCAACGCATCATAGCTCTGCTCGGCCGAAGCGGAATCAGCCGTGCGGCCCTTGCGGATGGCCTCGATCGCGGCGTTCAGGCCCTGCGGCGTCACGCCCGCCTTGGCCAGAACCTTGCCGGCCTCAGTGTCCTTCTCGACCGCGAGCGCAAGCAGCATCCGCTCGACCGTGACGAAGCTGTCCCCGGCTTTCTCCGCCGCCTTCTCGGCGGTGGCGAAGACGCGGGCGAGACCCGGAGTCAGATTGAGGCCGCCCGCGCCGCCGCCGCTGACCTTGGGCAGCTTGGCGAGCGCGACGTCGGTGAGCTGCAGCGCGAGCTTCGGCTGTCCCCCGGAGCGTTCGATCAGCCCGGCCGCCATGCCCTCGCCATCGTCGAGCAGCGCCTTGAGCAGATGCTCCGGGGTGAACTGCTGGTGGCCGTCACGCAGGGCGATAGTCTGCGCCGCCTGCAGGAAGCCCTTGGCCCTGTCGGTGTATTTCTCGATGTTCATCCGCATCACTCCGCCCGCCGGCGCGCCCCGTGGCGACGCATGTCCGGCTGCTTCTCGTCAGGATGGGGCTCCCGCATGGGCCGCCCCCTCCCGGAGAGATAGGTGTGGCGCCCGGGCAACGGAAGGGGCCTTCCCGCAGGATGGTTGACGGCGCGGGCCGCAACCGACCAGCCTGTCGTCATGGCCGGGACGAAACGCCAGCAAGCGATTCGGAAAGCGCTCAGGGCGCTCGCGCCCGCCATTCCGCTCGCCGACGCCGAGGCCGTCGTCGCGCTGGCCGAGCGCCGCCACATGAAGGACCTGCCGCCCTCGACCGCGCTGTGGCTCGCGCTCGGCAGCCATGTCCGGCATGTCCATACCGACTACGAACAGCTTCTCGCGGATGGCTATGAGCGCGAGGCGGCGCGTTTTTTCGTGATGGAGGAAACCGACGCGGTGCTCACCGGCTGGGGCTGCCAGCGCTCCGTCGCCGACAGCGAGGAGGCCGAGGCGGAGGCGATCGAGGTTCGGCTGTCGCGGCGCTGATCGATCCGATATAAGGATGTCATCGGTCGCCTTGCGGCGATCGCGCTATCCTGACGCTCCACCGGACCAGCCTCATGCGCATCGCCTCGCTCTACCGCTATCCCGTCAAGGGGCTGTCGCCCGAGCCCCTGGCGCGCGC
>JAKFWE010000500.1 GCA_021732895.1 Allobosea sp.
TGCCGGGAACGAGCCGGTCGTCGCCGCGCGCGTCGCGGTCACGATCGCCGGCTGCGAGGAGGTGGTCGCCACGCCGGACGCCGAGGGAACCTATCTGCTCGCTTCGGACCAGCTTTCCGGCGCGGGTCCGCTGGAGCTCGTCTTCGCGATCACCCATGCGCTGGGCGACGACCTCCTGATCGGCACGCTGGAGCGCCCGGCGCCTCCCGCGCCGGCGGCGCCCGCCGGAAAGGGCTTCGCGCCCGCCCTGCCGCAGGGCGCGGATGTCGCCATCGCGGGCGTGCGGGTCCCGCTGCTTCACCTCGCCACCGGGGCTGCTCTGGCGTTCGGGCTCCTGCTCGGCGTCGGCCTGCGCCGCGCCCGGCCGGCCGCGCCGGCGATCGGGCTCGTCGTGCTGCTGCTGATCGCGGGAACGGCGATCGCCACCGCCCATGAAGGCCATGATCATGGCGAGGCCGCGAAGGTTGCGCCCCCGGCGGGCGATACGCCCCGTCGCCTGGCGGACGGGGCGGTCTTCGCGCCGAAGGCGACGCAGCGGCTTCTGGGCGTGCGCACGCTGGTCGCCAGGCCCGAGGAGGCGCGCAGGACCGTGTCGCTGGTCGGCCGGGTGATCGCCGATCCCAATCGCTCGGGCCAGGTGCAGAGCATCACTGGCGGCCGGATCGTCGCGCCGGAAGCCGGGCTGCCGCGGCTCGGGCAGGCCGTCCGTCGGGGAGACGTCCTGGCGTCGGTCGAACAGGCCATACCGCAGGCCGACCGCACCACCATCGCCGAGCGCGTCGGCGAGATCGAGCAGCAGATCGCGATGGTCGACGCCCGGCTCAGGCGGCTGCGCGGCCTCGCCGAGCGCGCCATCGCGCCGCAAAGCCAGGTGATCGACGCCGAGACCGAGCTCGCCGGCCTGATGAGGCGGCGCGAGATCGTCTCGCGCATCCGCATCGAGCCCGAGGTGTTGCGCGCGCCGCTCGACGGCGTGGTCACGGCGGTCGGCGTCGTGGCGGGGCAGGTCGTCGGATCGCAGGATCCCGTGTTCCAGATTCTCGACCCCGGCGGGTTGTGGGTCGAGGCGCTGTCCTATGGCGACGTCGATCTGTCGCAACTCGGCGGCGCCTCGGCCTTGCTGCCGGACGGCCAGCCGCTCAGCCTCACCTTCCGGGGCTTCGGGCGGGCGCTGCGGCAGCAGGCGACGCTGGTGCAGTTCGCGATCGAGGACGCGCCCGCGACGCTCTCGATCGGCCAGCCGGTCAGGGTGACGGCCAGGAACGGCGCCAGCGTCAGCGGCATCATCGCTCCGCGCGACGCGGTGGTGCGCGGGAGCAACGGCGAGGCGCTGGTCTGGCGCCATACCGATCCCGAGCGCTTCGAGGCCAAACCCGTTCGCACCGAGCCGTTCGACGCTACACGGCTGGTGATCCGGGCGGGGATCGCGCCTGGCGAACGCATCGTCGTTCGCGGCGCCGAACACCTGAACCAGATTCGCTGAAGCGGGGACGCGATGTTCAACCTCCTCGTCTCGGCCAGCCTGCGCAACCGGCTCTTCGTCATCGCCGCCGCGCTCGTGCTGGTGGCGTACGGAAGCTACGTGCTGCCGCGCGTGCCCGTCGATGTCTTCCCCGATCTCAACCGCCCGACCGTCACGCTGATGACGGAGGCCGAAGGCCTTGCTCCGCAGGAGGTCGAGCAGCTCGTCACCTACCCGCTCGAGACCGCGATGAACGGCATGCCGGGCGTATTGCGTGTGCGCTCGGTGTCGGGCGTCGGGCTGTCCATCACCTATGTCGAGTTCGACTGGGGGACCGACATCTACCGGTCCCGCCAGCTCGTCGCCGAGCGCCTGTCGCTTGTGCGCGAGCAATTGCCGCGCGGCGTCAACCCGCAGATGGGCCCGGTCTCCTCCATCATGGGCGAGATCATGCTGGTGGCGGTGACGGCCGAGCAGGCCTCGCCGATGGCGGTGCGCGAGATCGCGGACTTCGTCATCCGGCCGCAACTCCTGAACATCGCCGGCGTCTCGCAGGTCATCCCGATCGGCGGCGAGGTCCGGCAATACCGGATCACGCCGGATGTCGCGACCCTGCAGGCGCTCGACGTCACGCATGAGCAGGTCGAGGCGGCGGTCACGCGCTTCGGCACCAACACCGGCGGCGGCTTCGTCGATCAGCAGGGCCGCGAATACCTCATCCGCAATATCGGGCTGACGCAGCGGCTGGAGGATCTGCGCAACACCGTCGTGGTGCAGCGGCAGGGCCGGCCGGTGCTGCTGCATCAGGTCGCGCGCGTCGAGTTCGCCCCGCGGGTCAAGCGCGGCGACGCCGGCTACCAGGGCAGGCCAGCCGTGATCATCGGCGTCCAGAAGCAGCCCGACGCCGACACCGTCTCGCTGACGCGTCAGGTCGAGGCGGCGCTCGCCGAGATCCAGAAGACGCTGCCGGCCGGCGTCACCGCGACGAACGTGCAGTTCCGGCAGGCGACCTTCATCGAGACCTCGATCGCCAATGTCGAGCGCGTTCTGCTGGAGGCGGCGGGCGTCGTCGCCGTCATCCTGCTCCTCTTCCTGATGAATGTCCGCGCCACGCTGATCTCGCTGACGGCGATCCCGGTCTCGATCCTGACGACGGTGCTGGTCTTCCAGCTGTTCGGCCTGACCATCAACACGATGACGCTCGGTGGGCTCGCCATCGCGATCGGCGAGCTGGTCGACGATGCGGTGGTGGACGTCGAAAACATCCTGCGACGGCTGAAGCAGAACCGGGAGAGCGCCGCGCCCAGGCCGGCGCTGGCGGTGATCGCCGCCGCTTCGCAGGAGGTCCGCTCCGGCATCGTCTACGCCACCGCGATCATCATCCTCGTCTTCATCCCCCTCTTCGCCCTCTCCGGCATCGAGGGGCGGCTGTTCGCGCCGCTCGGCGTCGCCTACATCGTCTCCATCCTGGCGTCGCTGATCGTCTCGATCACGCTGACGCCGGTGATGGCCTATTACCTGCTGTCGGGCGCGACCGGCGGGCATGAGCGCGATTCCTTCGTGGTCCGCCATCTCAAGCGCGGCAATGCGGCGCTGCTGCGCTTCGCCTTCGAGACCCGCGCGCTGCTGGTCACTCTCGTCGGAATCGGCGTGGCGCTCGCCGTCTATGGCGCGACCCTGCTGCCGCGAACCTTCCTGCCGCCCTTCAACGAGGGCACGCTGGTGGTCTCGCTGCAGTATAATCCAGGCATCTCGCTGGCCGAGAGCCACAGGCTCGGGCTGATCGCCGAACAGCTTGCCCTCGCGGTGCCGGAGGTGAAGTCGATCGGCCGCCGCACCGGCCGCGCCGAGCTCGACGAGCATGCCGAGGGCGTCCATTCCTCCGAGGTCGACATCGATCTCCACCGCTCCGACCGTCCCAAGGAGGCGGTCCATGCCGATATCCGCGCGGCGCTCAGCGTGCTGCCGGTCTCGGTCAACATCGGCCAGCCGATCAGCCACCGGCTCGACCACCTGCTGTCCGGCGTGCGCGCCCAGATCGCGCTCAAGGTCTATGGCGATGATCTCGACACGATCCGCAGCCTCGCCGAGACGCTGCGCGAGCGGCTCGCCGCCGTGCCCGGCCTCGTCGATCTCCAGGTCGAGCGCCAGGTCCGCATTCCGCAGCTTCGCATCGACGTCGATCACGAGAAGGCTGCGCTCTACGGGTTGACGCCGGCGAGCGTCACCCAGGCGCTGGAGGCGCTCTCCAACGGCCGCACCGTCTCGCAGATCGTCGAGGGCAACCGCCGTTTCGACGTCGTGCTGCGGCTGTCCGATCAGGACCGCTCGACCACCGGGCTCGAGGACCTTCTGATCGCGACGCCCAGCGGCCACATCCCCTTGCGCCTGATCGCCGCCGTCGCCGAAACCGACGGCCCCAACCAGATCCAGCGCGAGAACGGCCAGCGCCGCATCGCCGTCTACGGCAATGGCGACGGCCGGCGCGACATGGCGGCGGTCATCGCCGACATCCGCCGGATCGTGGCTGAGACGCCGCTGCCGCAGGGCTATGTCACCCGCATGGAAGGCACGTTCCAGGCGCAGGAGGAGG
>JAKFWE010000209.1 GCA_021732895.1 Allobosea sp.
TAGTTGCAGGTGCCGTTGAGGATGCCCTACAGCCGCGTGACTGTGTTGCCGGCCAGCGCCTCGCGCAGCGTCTTGACGACCGGGATGCCGCCGGCCGAGGAGGCCTCGAAGGCGAGCGCGACGCCATTGGCCTCGGCCAACTCCGCCAGGGCGACGCCGTGATGGGCGAGCAGCGCCTTGTTGGCCGTGACGACCGACTTTCCGGCGGCCAGCGCCGCCTCGACGGCGGCCCTGGCTGGACCTTCCGAGCCGCCGATCAGTTCGACCAGGCAATCGATCTCGTCGGATCTGGCGAGCGCGACAGGATCGTCGAACCAGGACAGGCCGGCGAGATCGAAGCCGCGGTCAAGGTTGCGGTCGCGGGCGCAGACGGCCGTGACGCGGATGGCGCGGCCGGTGCGCGAGGCGAGCGCATTCTCCTGCCGGCGCAGGATGCGCAGCACGGCGGCGCCGACCGTTCCGAGCCCCGCAAGACCGATGCGGAGCGGGCGCGAGGCGGAATGGGCGGCGGACTGGCTCATGCGCGCGGGGTCGCATGAGGCGCAGGACGAGTCAACGTCGTAGGCCCGGGCGCAGACCCGGGCGCAAGCCGCGATGGATCAGTCGAACCGGCAGACGACCTCGGCCGCCAGCCGCCTGAGCCTGCCATCGGCGAAGGTCAGATGGATCCGCAGCAGATTGGCGCCGAAGGCCGTGGTCTTGATGGTCCGCAGAGCTTCCAGCGTTTCACCCGTCCATGTCGTGGCGTTCTCGACCATCGGCGTCCAGAACCAGGGCCGGGGCGGCGCGATTTCGATCGTTCCGAGAATGCGCTCCGCCTCGGCCTGCTCGATGCCGATCGGCAGGTATCGCGCGACGATCTCGGTGGCGTCCCGGCCGCATTCGCGCGCCACCGTGGCGGCGAGCACCTCCGCCACGAGCGGAGAAGCGGTCGCCGGGGTCCGGCCGCGCGAATAGTCGAAGGTGACGACCAGGCAGATCAGGGCGAAGAGGCCGAGGCCAACGCCGATCAGGCGACCTTTCGTGAACATCACGCGCCACGCACCACCCGGAGCCGGGCGTCCCTGCCGGCCGCAACCAGTTCCCATGTTTGCGAGGAGCGGTCCAGCCCGGAGTTCAGCCGGCCTTCGGCATCTGGATGACGTTGTGCAGCGTCTGGTCGGCGCTTTTCAGGAACCGACCGAGATTGCGCGCCGCTTGCCTGATGCGCTGCTCGTTCTCGACGACGGCGATCCGGACATACTCGTCACCGTGCTCGCCGAAGCCGATGCCGGGCGCGACCGCGACCTCGGCCTTCTCGATCAGCAGCTTGGAGAATTCCAGCGACCCGAGATGGCGGAACTTTTCCGGGATCGGAGCCCAGGCGAACATCGAGGCGGCCGGAACCGGAATCTCCCAGCCGCTCTTGCCGAAGCTCTCGACCAGCGCGTCGCGGCGCTTGCGGTAGATGCCGCGCATTTCGCGGATGCAGTCGTCGGGGCCGTTCAGCGCAGCGGCGGCTGCGACCTGGATCGGCGTGAAGGCGCCGTAATCGAGGTAGGATTTCACCCGGGCGAGCGCCGCCAGCAGGCGCTCGTTGCCGACGGCGAAGCCCATGCGCCAGCCGGCCATCGAAAAGGTCTTCGACATCGAGGTGAATTCGACCGCGACGTCGACGGCCCCCGGGACCTGCAGCATCGAGGGCGGCGGATCGCCATCGTCGAAATAGACCTCGGCATAGGCGAGGTCGGAGAGCAGGATGATGTCGTGCTTCTTCGCGAAGGCGACGAGGTCGCGGTAGAACTCCAGCGTCGCGGTGAAGGCCGTCGGATTGGCCGGATAGCAGGTGACGAGTGCGATGGGCTTCGGCACCGAATGCATCATCGCCCGCTCCAGCGCCGGGAACATCGCCGGCGTCGGCTCGGCCGGGACCGAACGGATGACGCCGCCCGCCATCAGGAAGCCGAAAGCGTGGATCGGGTAGCTCGGATTCGGCACGAGCACGACATCGCCCGGCCCGGTGATGGCCTGCGCCATGTTGGCGAAGCCTTCCTTGGAGCCCAGCGTCGCCACGACCTGCGTCTCGGGGTTCAGCCTCACCCCGAAGCGACGCTCGTAATAGCCCGCCTGGGCGCGGCGCAGCCCACCGATGCCCTTGGAGGCCGAGTAACGGTCGGTGCGCGGCTTGCCGGCGGTCTCGACCAGCTTGTCGATGACGTGTTTCGGCGCCGGCAGGTCGGGATTGCCCATGCCGAGATCGACGACGTCGACGCCCTTGGCGCGCTCGGCCGCCTTGATCCTGTTGACCTGCTCGAAGACGTAGGGCGGCAGGCGCTTGATGCGGTGGAAATCGGCCATTGCGGGTCACGTCCTTGTCCGACCGATCTGGCGACCCGGTCAGTTCGTTGCGTCATGCGTCCTTAGCACCGCATTTTCGGTCGGGGCAGCCCGAATCCTGCAAGATTTCGCCACCGCCGCCGAAATGCAACGGACCGACGTCAGTTGGTCGGGATCGGTTTGGCCGGGGCCGGCGGCGGCAGCGCCTTGCCGAGCGTCTCCGCCTGCGACCCGGCCGCCACGTTGGAGACGCGCTTGGCTTCCAGCTCCGCCTCGATCGTCCTGAATTCCGTGCGCGGCTTGCACGGCCCGCTGACATCGACCGGGGCGAGGATGAACGAGCCCGTCGCGCCCCGGACGCTCGTCGGCCCAAGCGGAGGCGAGGCCTCGGTGCGGCACAACGGCAGTTCGCCGAACGGACGGCCGATGGGAATGTACTCGGCCTGCGCCGGTCGCGCCTCCTGGACGAAGGGCTTGGGCTGCTGGACCGAGGTCGCGAGCCCGGCCGCTTCGGCAACGCCATTGACGGGCCCATCGGCGGCGCAGCCGGCCAGCGCCGCCCCCAGCAGCAAATGCGCCATCGTCCTGGCCAGGCGCGTGTCGGCGAGCATCATCGTCCTGTCCGGAAGGCGTTGCGAATTTCTCATTGTCGATCATATCCGGTAGGGCCTTAATGGGTCCAAAATGGGGAGCGGTCGGCTCCACCGAAGAATTGCCGAGGGAGACGCGCGATGAGCCGGCCGACCGACAGGGACAAGGCGCGAAAGCCCGGAAGCGGAGCGGCGCCCGCCGGCGGCGGTTCCGACCCGGCGCCCGCGGAGCAAAGCCCGGACGTCGTTTTTGCCGGCTTCGACCAGCTCGGCCAGAACATGGCCCGCCTCATGGAGGAATCCGGAAAGGTGGCGGCCGCCTATCTCAAGCCGATCGAGCGCGGAGAGGCCAAGTCCGGACAGGCCGACGAGGCCAGCGAAATGGTCAAGACGCTCGGGCGCGTGGCCGAGCGCTGGGTCGCCGACCCGCGCAAGATCATCGAGGCGCAGGCGGCGCTGACCGGCGATTTCCTGAGCCTGTGGAGCGCGACGCTGAAGCGCGCGGGCGGCGAGGACGCGCCTCCCGTGATCGAGCCCGATCGTCGCGACGCCCGCTTCGCCGACCCGGACTGGTCGGCCCACCCGATGTTCGATTTCGTCAAGCAGGCCTATCTGATCGGCTCGCGCTGGGCGGAGACGATGGTCGACAAGGCCGACGACCTCGATCCGCACACGCGCGAGAAGGCCCGCTTCTACGTCAAGCAGATCGCGAGCGCGCTCTCGCCCTCGAACTTCGTCGCGACCAACCCGGAGCTGCTGCGCGAAACCCTGGAGCAGAACGGCGAGAATCTGGTGCGCGGCATGCGCATGCTGGCCGAGGACATCGAGGCCGGCCGCGGCGAGGTCAAGATCCGGCAATCCGACGCGACGGCCTTCGAGGTCGGCGTCAACATCGCCACGACGCCCGGCAAGGTCGTCTGGCGCAACGAGATCATGGAGCTGATCCAGTATGCGCCGACGACGCCGGACGTGCTGAAGCGGCCGCTCCTGATCGTCCCGCCATGGATCAACAAGTTCTATATCCTCGACCTCAACGCCGAGAAGAGCTTCATCCGCTGGTGCGTCGCCCAGGGCCTGACCGTCTTCTGCATCTCCTGGGTCAACCCCGACGAGCGGCACGCGGCCAAGGATTTCGAGAGC
>JAKFWE010000210.1 GCA_021732895.1 Allobosea sp.
CGCTCTACTACGCTACGAACTTCATCTTCACGGGGCTGGCCGTCGCGGTCGCGTTCCACGCCGGGCTGTTCAACATCGGCGGCGAGGGGCAGGCGACCATCGCCGGCGTCTTCGCAGCGCTGGCCTGCCTCTGGTTCGCTCCGCTGCCGGGCGTCCTGCTCGTGCCGCTGGCGGTGCTCGCCGCGGCGGCAGGCGGCGCGCTCTGGGCCTTCATCCCCGGCTGGCTGCAGGCGACGCGGGGCAGCCATGTCGTGATCACCACGATCATGTTCAATTTCCTCGCCGCGACGCTGCTGGTCTACCTGCTGGTCGAGGCGATCGGGAAACCCGGCTCGATGCAGCCGGAGACGCCGGAATTCGCCCGTCACGCCATCCTGACGCCGATGCATCTCATGCTCGCGCCGCTCGGGATCAGGCTGCCGGCGACGCCGCTCAACAGCGCCTTCCTGCTCGCGCTGGCGGCGCTCGTCGCGGTCTGGGCGCTGATCTGGCGCTCGCGGCTGGGCTACGCCATCCGCACGGTCGGGGCCAACCCGGCCGCCGCGCGCTATGCCGGCATCTCGCCGGCGCGCGTCACGATGGTGGCGATGGCGCTGTCGGGCGCGCTCGCCGGCGGGCTGGCGGTCAACGAGGTGATGGGCGCGCAGCACCGGCTGCTGCTCGATTTCACCGCCGGCTACGGCTTCGTCGGCATCGCCGTGGCGCTGATGGGGCGCGGCCATCCGTTCGGCATCGCGCTCGCGGCCCTGCTCTTCGGCGTTCTCTATCAGGGCGGCGCCGAGCTCTCCTTCGACAAGCCGAGCATCACGCGCGACATGGTCGTGGTCATCGGCGGCGTGATCATCCTGTTCGCGGGGGCGCTCGACGGGCTGTTCCGCCGGGCTGTCGCCGGCCTGCTGGGCCTGGGACGCCCGGCATGACGGGGGCGCTTCACCCCATGACGGGACGGATCTAGCGATGGAGTGGGTCCCAACCATCGCCGTCGTGCTCGACTCCGCGCTGCGGCTGTCCATCCCTCTGCTGTGCGCCGCGCTGGCCGGACTCTGGTCGGAGCGGGCGGGTGTCGTCGACATCGGGCTCGAGGGCAAGATGCTGATCGCGGCCTTCGCCTCGGCCGTGATCGCCCACCAGTCCGGCTCGGCCTGGGCCGGGCTCGCCGCGGGCATGCTCGCCGCCATCGCGCTGGCGCTGCTGCACGGCTTCGCCACCATCACCTGGCGCGGCAACCAGATCGTCTCCGGCGTCGCGATCAACATGCTCGCGGCCGGGCTGACGGTGATCCTCGGCGCCGCCTGGTTCGGTCAGGGCGGGCGCACGCCCTCGCTCGAAGGCGGCGCGCGCTTCGCCGACCTGACCTTGCCGCTGGCGTCCTGGGCGCGCCAGAACCTGCCGTTGGTCGGGCCGTTCTACGACGAGGTCGTCTCGGGCCATGCCGCGCCGGTCTATCTGGCGCTGCTCGCCGTGGCGCTGACCGCGCTGGTGCTGAAGCATTCCCGCTTCGGCCTGCGCCTGCGCGCGGTCGGCGAGAACCCGGCCGCGGTCGACACCGCCGGGCTCTCGGTGGCGGGGCTGCGCTTCGGCGCGGTGGTGATCTGCGGCGCGCTCTGCGGCCTCGGCGGAACCTATCTCGCCGTCTCGCAGTCAGCCGGCTTCCTGCCGCATATGACCGCCGGCAAGGGCTTCATCGCGCTGGCCGCCGTGATCTTCGCCAACTGGCGGCCCGTGCCGGTGCTTTGGGCCTGCCTGCTCTTCGGCCTGCTCGACGCCGTCGCGATCCGGCTCCAGGGCGCGAATCTGCCCGGCTTCGGCCAGGTGCCGGTGCAGGCGATCCAGGCCCTGCCCTATGCCCTCACCGTCATCCTGCTGGCGGGCTTCATCGGCAAGGCGACGCCGCCGAAAGCGTCGGGCCAGCCCTATGTCAAGGAGCGTTGAGGCGATGGCCGATGGCGAACCCGATCTCGACGCCCTGTTCGCCGCCGCCCGCGCCGCCCAGGCGCGCGCCTACGCGCCGTATTCGCGCTTCAGCGTCGGCGCGGCGCTGCTTTCCGAAGACGGCGCCGTCCATGCCGGCTGCAATGTCGAGAACGCCGCCTACCCGTCGGGGAGTTGCGCCGAGCAGGGCGCGATCTCGGCGATGGTCGCCGGCGGCGGCCGCGCCATCCGCGCCATTCTCGTGATCGGCGACGGCCCGGAGCCGGTGACGCCCTGCGGGGCCTGCCGCCAGCGCATCCGCGAGTTCGCCGCGCCAGGCGCGCTCGTCGTCATCGCCGACGCCGCCGGAATACGCGCCAGGTTCACGCTGGAGGAGCTGTTGCCAGTCTCCTTCGGACCAGCCAATTTGCAGGCCTGATTTGCGCGCCCGGCAATCCGGTCGAGAGCGTGGAGTCGGGGCGCCGCGGGAGGCGGTCCAATGGCGGCAGATCAAGCTTTCGACAGGGCCGCCGCGGCGCTGATCGACCGGGGAGTCGATGGCGCCATCGACTGCGCCTTCGTGCTCGGAACCGGACTCGGCCGCATCGCCGACGAGATGCTCGGCCCGGTGACGATCCCCTTCGCCGACATTCCCGGGTTTCCGGACGGCGAAGTATCGGGCCACGCCAGGACCGTGAGCTACGGCACGCTGCATGGGCGCAAGGTTCTGATCTTCCAGGGGCGGGGGCACTATTACGAAACAGGCGACGCCGCCGTGATGCGCGTGCCGGTCGGCATGCTGGCGGCCTTCGGCTCGCCGCCGCTGATCCTGACCAACGCAGCCGGCTCCCTGAAGGCGGAGCTGAGGCCGGGGGGCATGGCGGTAATCACCGACCATATCAACCTGAACGGCCGGAACCCGCTGATCGGCGACACCGGCGACGGCCGCTTCGTGCCGATGATCGACGCCTATGATCCGCATTTGCGGACCCGGCTGAAGAAGGCGGCGGCGGCTTCCGGCGCCCATCTCGGCGAGGGCGTCTACATGTGGTTTTCCGGCCCGAGCTTCGAAACCCCGGCCGAAATCCGCATGGCGAGGACGCTGGGCGCCGATCTCGTCGGCATGTCGACCGTGCCCGAGGTCATTCTGGCGCGGCGCTACGGCATCCGCGTCGCCGGCATCTCGGTCGTCACCAATGTCGCCGCCGGCCTGCCGGGCGGCGCGCCGAGCCATGGCGAGACCCGCGACGTCGCCGCCGCCGCGACGACCGGGCTGCGCCGGCTGTTTCGCGCCTTCCTGACGGATCTCTGAGACAATGGCGGACATCGTCCTTGCTGCCCGCGCCCTGGCGCTGCTCGATCTGACCGATCTGTCGGAGGATTCGAGCGAGGCCGGCGCGCGCGAGCTCTGCGCGCGTGCGCGCTCGGGTCCCGTCCCGGTCGCGGCCGTGTGCCTGTGGCCGCGCTGGATCGGCGCCGCGAAAGCGGCGCTGGCGGGCTCTCCGGTCAGGATCGCGACCGTCGTGAACTTTCCCTCGGGCGGCGGCGCGCCAGACGTGGTCGCGGCCGAGATCGCGGCGGCGCTGGCCGCCGGCGCCGACGAGATCGACCTCGTCCTGCCCTGGCGCGCCTTTCTGGCCGGCGACGCCGCGCCGGCCCGCGCCATGGTGACGTCGGCGAAGCGCCAATGCGGGGACCGGCTGCTCAAGGTCATTCTGGAGAGCGGCGAGTATCCGGACCGGGCGCGGGTGACCGACGCGGCCGAACTGGCCGTCGCGGCCGGGGCCGATTTCATCAAGACCTCGACCGGCAAGACCGCGCGCTCGGCCAGCCCGGAGGCCGCGCGCGCCATGCTCGATGTGATCGCCCGGGCCGGACGCCCGGTCGGCCTGAAACCCTCGGGCGGCATACGGACGCTGGCCGACGCCGGGCTCTACCTTTCGCTCGCCGACGAGATCATGGGGCCGGGCTGGGCCGCGCCGGCGACCTTCCGCTTCGGCGCGAGCGGGCTGCACGGCGTTCTCGCGGCGGAACTCGCCGGGACGGCGGACGGCGCGGCCGCCGCAGGGCATGGCTACTGATGCGGCTCGCGCAGGAGATCATCGCCGCCAAGCGCGACGGCGCGGCGCTC
>JAKFWE010000287.1 GCA_021732895.1 Allobosea sp.
CTTATCTCCAGTCTTCCGCGACTTCCTCGACACCCGCTACTCCCATCACTACTCTCCCGAAGAAATCCTCGGCTACATCTACGCCGTCCTCCACGCGCCGACCTACCGCAGGCGCTATTCCGAGTTCCTGCGTATCGACTTTCCCCGCATTCCGTTCCCCGAGCGGCCGGAGGATTTCGAGGCGCTGTCGAAGCTCGGCTGGGCGCTGGTGCAGGCGCATCTGCTGCGTGACCTGCCGCGCGCCAAACTCGGCGACCTGCGAGGCAAGGGCAACAATCTCGTCGAGCATGTCCGCTGGTCGGCGCAGGACAAGGCGGTCTCGATCAACGCGACGCAATCCTTCGGGCCGGTGCCCGAGGACGTCTGGAACTTCCATATCGGCGGCTATCAGGTGCTCGACAAGTATTTGAAGTCCCGCAAAGGCCGGACGCATTTTTCCGCCAAGGGCAAGGGCGCGGGCGAGCCCTATCCACTGACACTCGACGAGATCACCCATGTCGGGCGCATCTGCGACGCGCTGGCCTTCACTATCGCGCAGATGGCGGAGATCGACTTGGCCTATCTGCAAGCCTTTCCCGACGGGGGATAAGCCGCCGGTCGGCCTCGCCAGCGCGGCCTCGCCCTGCGATGATGGCGACGATTCGAAGCGACCATGGCCAGCGCGATGCAGAGCGATCTTTTCGGCGATCCAGACCGGCAGGGCGACCTGTTTGGCCCCGCGACGCCGCAGCCCGTCTGGCGGCCGGACCCCGACAAGGTGCGCCGCCGGCTGGAGCGCATTCTGGCCGAGGCCCGCGCGGCCGAATGCATGCCATGGGATTGGGCGCAGCGCAGCCTCTACAAGAAGATTTTTCCGGACATGACACGCCTGCTGCCGGAACCGGAAGGCGAGCAGTACCGTTTCCAGTTCGAGCGCGAGTGGGAGCGGTTGCTGGCGGCGTGACAATCGGCGTCGCAATCGGCTAAGCCGGCGCATCCCTCAGCGCCCCTTTCCCGATGCTCTTCAACTCCTTCGCCTTCCTGCTCGCCTTCCTGCCGCTCGCGCTCGGGCTGCACTGGCTCGCCGAGCGCCATGCGCCGAAACTGCGCCTGCCGTTGCTGCTGGCGTTGTCCTTCGCCTTCTACGGCTATTGGGACTGGCGCTTCGCGCCGCTGCTGGCGCTGTCGATCGGGGTCAACTGGCTGGTCGCCGAGACTTTCGGGAAGAACAAGGCCGGCGGGCTGATCACGTTCGCCATCGTCGGCAACCTCGCCGTGCTGGCGGTATTCAAGTATTTCAACTTTTTCGCCGGGTTCGCCGCGCTGTTTCCGGGCCTGCCGGCGCCGAAGCTGGATCTGGCGCTGCCGCTCGGGATCTCCTTCTTCACCTTCCACCATGTCATGTACCTGACCGATCTGCGCCGGGGAGAAGCGCCGCGCTACGATCTGGTGCGCTACGGGCTCTACATCGCCTTCTTCCCGCAGGTGCTGGCCGGGCCGCTGGTGCGCTGGCGCGAGATCATGCACCAGTTCGAGGAGCGGCCCTACCTGCGCGCCGACGCGGCCGAGCGCTTCGCGCGCGGGCTGCTGCTGCTGACGGCCGGCCTCGCCAAGAAGGTGCTGCTCGGCGATCCCTTGGCCGAATACGCCAACCCGGTTTTCGCGGCGGCCGCCGCCGGCAAGGTCGTCAGCGTCGTCGAGGCCTGGCAGGGCACGCTCGCCTTCACCTTCCAGATCTATTTCGATTTCTCCGGCTACACCGACATGGCTTTGGGGCTGGCGCTGCTCTTCGGCGTCGTGCTGCCGCAGAATTTCGAGACGCCCTATCGCGCGACCAGCATCCAGGATTTCTGGCGGCGCTGGCACATGACGCTGTCGCGCTTCCTGCGCGATTATCTCTACATTCCGCTCGGCGGCTCGCGCGGCGGCCTGCCGCTGCAGGTCTGGGCGCTGTTCGCCACCATGGCGCTGGGCGGCCTCTGGCACGGCGCCGGGCTGACCTTCGTCGCCTGGGGCATGGCGCACGGGCTGGCGCTGATCGCGGCGCTATTCTGGCGACGCGCTCGCCTGCCGATGCCGGCGGCTCTCGGCTGGCTTTTGACCTTCCTGTTCGTGACGCTCTGCTGGGTGCTGTTCCGGGCGACGAGCTTCGAGGCGGCGCTGGCGATCTATCGCGGCCTGCTCGGCCTCGCCCCGCTCGGCTCCGGCTTCAAGTGGCGCGCGCTGGCGCCCGCCGCCGCCTTCGCCCTGCTCGGGCCGACGGCCTGGGCGCTGGCTCACAGGCTGCCTCCGGCGCGCTGGCTGGCGGTGCTGGCGGCGGCGATCTTCGTCATCGTGCTGTTCAGGATCGGCGACGACGCGAACTATGAATTCATCTATTTCCAGTTCTGATCGCGCGCCGGGGCGCTGGCGCGGCTTCGCGGCGACGTTCCTCGCCTCGGCGGCGCTGCTGACGCTGGCGCTGGTCGCGCTGGCTTTCCTGCTCGATCCCTACGACACCGGCCGCACGCCTCTGACGCTGCGCGAGGGCGTGCGGCCGCAAGGCCCGCGCACCGCCGCCGCCAGCCGGGCGCGCGACCCCGCCTTCGACGCCGGAATCTTCGGCAACTCCCATGTCCAGCTGCTCTCGCCGGAGCGGCTGACGCAGGCGACCGGTCTGCGCTTCGTCTCGCTGATCGCTCCGGCCACCGGGCCGCGCGAGACGCTGCTCGTGCTCGACTGGTTCCTGCGCCAGCATCGCGGCGCTCCGCCCAAGGCCGTGCTCGTCGGCGTCGACTCGCGCTGGTGCACCGCCGATCCCGCCCTGCCGGTCGAGAAGCCGTTCCCGTTCTGGCTGTTCAGCCGCGACCAGGGAGAGTATCTCGTCGGGCTGATGAGCTTCGACGTCGTCGAGGAACTGGTCCGGCGGATCGGCTTCCTCGCCAGCGCCGCGCCGCAGCGGGCGCGCCGGGACGGCTACTGGGACTACGAGCCGAATTACCAGATTCAGGGCTACGACGCCGATCCGGCCCTGCGGGCCAGGCTCGACCAGAGCGCGTTGACCGATGGCGGCAACAGCTCCGGCCCGTTCCCGGCTGCCGAACGGCTCGAAACCCTGATGCGAACCGCCCCGGCCGAAACCGCGCTGATCCTGCTGCGCCCGCCGGTCTACATCACGAGCTTGCCGGCGCCCGGCAGCGCGGCGGCGCAGGCCGACGCCGCCTGCAGGCAGGCCTTCGCCGGGGTGGCGCAGCGCCGCCCGCGCTCGGCGCTGATCGACTGGCGCGTCGATCGGGCCGAAACGCGCGACCCCGGCCAGTTCTTCGACCACACGCATTATCGCCACGGCGTGGCGCGGCTCGTCGAGGCCGACATCGCCCGGGCCCTCCGGGAACTGCGCTGAAATCCGGCGTTCCGGCGGCGTGTCCCCCCAACGCGGACGAGCCTGGGACGACGCCCGCGAGACGACGCGCAAACCCGATTGTTCCAGTCGATGACCCTCGCTATAAGGGCGCGGAATCGGCAGGCCCGCGACGGCGAGTCGGTGGGCGCGACCGGACGAATTTTGCCAGAGAGTGCGCCCATGTCGAAGCAGATCGTTCTCGAAGCGGACTACAAGCCCAGCGACGACGAGCCGTTCATGAACGATCGTCAGAAGGAGTATTTTCGCGGCAAGCTGCTGGCCTGGCGCGAGGAAATCCTGAAGGAGGCCAAGGACACGCTGGTCACGCTGCAGAGCGAGAACGAAAACCACCCCGACATCGCCGACCGCGCCTCCTCGGAGACCGACCGCGCCATCGAACTGCGCGCCCGTGACCGGCAGCGCAAGCTGATCGCCAAGATCGAGTCGGCGATCGCGCGCATCGACGAAGGCTCCTACGGCTTCTGCGAGGACACCGGCGAGCCGATCTCGCTGAAGCGGCTCGAGGCGCGCCCGATCGCGACCCTGTCGCTGGAGGCGCAGGAGCGCCACGAGCGCAACGAGCGGGTGTTCCGGGACGATTAGGAAGGGGTCGGCAGTCGGCAGTGGCCAGTGGGCAGTCGTTGATCAGGCGACTGCCGATTGCCT
>JAKFWE010000362.1 GCA_021732895.1 Allobosea sp.
TGACCGGCTGGAGTCCGACCGGGCCGACCGCCGCGCCGATCGCGAGCCCGCCCACCAGCAGCACGACGCTCTTGCTCGACACGGTGCGGCGGGCGGCGAGCGCGACCCCGCCCGCGCCCGAAGCCCCGGCCAGCGCGAGCGCGACGATGATGGCCGGCGCCTCCATGATGGCCAGAAGCGCCGTCGCGGCGGGCTCCGCCGGCTGTCCGGCCCGTTCCAGCAAGGCGATGGCGGCGATGAAGGTCACGGCCGAGACCGAGCCGTAATGCGCGGCGAAGGCTGCGGCGTCCTCCGGCCCGAGGCCACCGAGGCGGCGCAGCGCCGCGTAAAGCCAGAGCGGCGTGACGCAGCCCAGGGCCAGCCCGGCCGCGAGGATCGGCAGGCTGTCGGCGAGCGGCGAAGCCACGAGCTGGGCGCCGCCTTTCAGGCCGATCGCCAGCATCAGATAGAGCGAGATGAAGCTCGCCACCGGCTCGGGCAGCGACAGGTCGCTGCGCAGCGCGACCGCGACGAGGCCGAGAACGAAGCAGAGCGTGATGGGCGAGACAAGGTTCTGGACGGCGATGTCGAGGCTAAGAACGGGCTGGCTCCGGTGACGGCGCCAGCCCCCTATCACTCGGCACGCATACCCTGAAGAATATGTCTTGAATTGAAATCATTGATCATGGACATGATCGAACGATGCCCACGCCGCTTCCGCCTTTCGATCTCGATCTGCTGCGGACCTTCGCCGCAATCGTCGATAATGGCGGCTTCACCCGGGCCGCCGAGCGGCTCGGTCGGACGCAGGCGACGGTGAGCCTGCAGATCAGGCGCCTCGAGCGCCGCCTCGGCCAGCGCGTCGTCGAGCGGCGCAGCGGCGCCGGCGGGCGGGTGGTTCCGACCCCGGCCGGGGAAACCCTGCTGGCGCATGCGCGGGCGATCCTGCAGCGGGCCGAGACGGCGCGGATCGCGCTGCTGGCTCCGGAGATCGAGGGCCGGATCAGACTGGGCACGCCGGAGGATTTCGCGACCTGGCATTTGCCCGACGTGCTCGGGCGCTTCGCGCGCGCCCACCCGCTGGTCGATCTGGAGGTGACCTGCGACTTCACCGTCAACCTGCTCGCCGCCTTCGGGCGCGGGGCCTATGACCTGATCCTGATCAAGCGCGATCCGCAGACGCGCGGCGAGGGCATCGGCATCTGGCGCGAGCCTTTGGTCTGGGCCGCCTCGCCGCGTCTCGGCTCAGTCCGCGAGCGAGCGCGGCTGCCGCTGGTGCTGGCGCCGGCGCCGGACATCTATCGCAAGCGGGCGCTCGACGCGCTGGAGGCGGCGGGACGACAGGCCCGCGTGGTGCTGGCCAGCCCGAGCCTCGCCGGCCTGCACGCCGCCGTCCGCGCCGGCCTCGGCGTCACGGTGCTGCCACGCGGCATGGCTCCTCCCGATCTCGTCGCCCTCGACACGGCTGCGGAAAACCTGCCGGCCCTGACGGATGCGGAGATCGCGCTTTACGCCGCGCCGGGACGCCCGACGCCGGCCGCGGAGCGTCTGGCCGAGCAGATCATGCAGGCGATGGAGTCGGCGCGGCGCTGATGGCCGATTATGCGACGCGGAAGGGACAAGCCGGCGATGCAGGGGGCTGAAGCATCGCCGGCTTGCGGCTGTCGGCGACGGCGCGCTGCGCCGGCCCCCGACGCCGAGCTCTAGAACCGGTAGGTCGCGCTGGACTGGATGCGGGTCTGGCGTCCGCGTAGCCCGTCCCTGTCCTCGCGCAGACCGTGCTGGACCTCGACGCCGAGATCGAGATCGGCCCAGGGGCTCCAGATCAGGTTCGCCGCGGCATACTGGCTGTGCTTGAAGGTCGCGGCCGCCGCGAAGCGCGGCAGTTCGGAGCGGACATAGCTGTAGACCAGGTTGCTGCGCAGCTCGTTCGTCCACCAGTGCTGAAAGGCGACGTAACCGCCGAACGTCTTCTGCGTCTCCGCTTCGCCGGTCGCCGGATTGTAGAACACGCTCGGCAGCACGCCCGCCGTCACGCCCGCCGTCTCCTGGATATAGCGGGTCGCGCCATTGGCGTAGGTGGCCTGGAAGCGGATATTGTCCTTGGGCGCGAGGAACGGCAGGTTGAGCCGGCCATGCAGCGTGCCGGCATAGCCGACCTCGTCTCCCGAGACCCCGTTGGGCGCATTGGTCTGCGTGACCGCGCCGCCGAGCTGGATGTGGCCGAACGCGCCCTGATAGCGGATATTGCCGACGAAATCGGGCGTGGTGTCGCGGCTCGAGACGACGGCTGCGGCCGGGCCGAACTGGACCCTGCCCTCGGGGTTCTCGATCGCACCGGCGATCGAGAAGCCGTTGGCGAAGCGGTGCTGCAGCCTGACCACGCCCTGCCTTATGAAGGTCTGGCCGCCCGCGCCCGCGAAATCGAGCGTCTCGGCGTAGGCGCCCGGATCGTAGAAGGTCGTCCACCACTGGCCGGCCAGCAGCGGGCCGACCTCTACGATGGCGTGCCGCAGCCGGAAGGAATCCGAGTTCGACACGATCTGGTTGCCGACCGCGCCGAAGAAGTCGCCCTCAAGCAGGATGCGGGCCGGCCCGAGGGGCGTGACCTTCTTGGAGAACTCCACGTTGAGGCGGGTTTCCCGCCCGTGAATGCGGAAAGCCGAATCGCCGATCCGGGTGCGCCGCGTGTCGATGCCCGCGACGGCGAAGAGGTCCTCGGCGCCCAGCGACGGGTCGCCGCTGACGCGGCCGATCACGTCGGCCTTGACCTTGCCGCCGATGCGGATGTCGATATCGGTGCCAGGCAGGCGCCAGCTCCGCGGGATCTCGCCCTTGAGGACGTAAGGCTCGTCCTCGGCCGTGGCGACGACGGCGCCCTTCGTCGCCACGCCGCGACCAGAACCGCCGCGCGCTTCCCGGGCCTTGATCGCGCCGACCTCGCGCCGAAGACTCTCCAGCTGCCGCTGCTGTTCGCGAATGAGCTTTTCGAGACGCGCAACCTGGTCCTGAGCGCCGGCGGCGACGGTCGAAGCTACGAACACAAAGCTCGAAACCATCACGGTTCCGAGGATCGTCTGTTTGAGACTGGATTTATACATCAGAGATTCCCCCTTTTTTTATTTATTTGAACGATTTATTTTATTTAGCCGATTATTACAAACTCTCATGGGAGTTGATCACTCGAAAATCACAAGTTATTTACTTTCCCGTGTTGACAAATAACCGCAGAAGCGTCGTCCGATTACTTCCAATTCTGTTGACAAAAAGAACGGAGCGCGCCGGCCATGCCGAAGCCTGCCCAGAATCCTTCGCTCGACGCCTCCGAACGCCGTCGTGACGCCGCCTCGACCCTGTTTGGACCCATTCTGACCGAGGGGCAGTGGCTCTGGCTGAGCGCCAGACTGCCGCTGGCCACCGAGAAGCGCGGCCGCCCTCCGGGCAACAACCGGGCGGTCGTCGAGGGCATTTTCTGGATTGCCGCCACCGGCCAGCCCTGGCGCGAACTGCCTGTCGAATACGGCCGCTGGAGCAGCGTCTACCGCCGCTTCCAGCGCTGGCATCGCGGCGGCGTCTTCGCCGCACTGCTCGCTCATGTCAGGCCGTTCGAATGCGGACCGCAGGCTCCGGACGCGGAGACCAGCCGCCTCTACGAACGCCTCGCGGTGATCGCGCCGCTGGCGCAACGCCCGCGCGCCCGGCTCTGGCGCCGTGAGGCTGGCCGGCCCGCGCCAGGTTGACCGCGGTTCACCGTGGATGCGCAGGACGGGCACGGCGTGATGTCAGCTTGCGACCGCCGCCGGCCTTCACACCGAAGAGCGCGGCGAAAACGAGGATCGCCCCATGATCAAGGCTCTTTTCGCGACGGCCGTCGCGCTCACCCTGTTCTCGAGCCCCGCCGCCCAGGCCCAGTCCGGCGACGACCTGAAATGGGTGGGCCAGTGCATGAACGACAATGCCGGCGCCGCCGCGGCAACCGTCATCCGCGCCTATTGCGTCTGCATGAACAACAAGATGAGCGACAACG
>JAKFWE010000328.1 GCA_021732895.1 Allobosea sp.
CTCCAGCCCCTTTTCGATCTTCCGCAGGATCCGCTCCAGATCCTCGGGCTCGGGCTTGAGGTCGCGGGCGGCGTTCCACTGGAAGGTCGCCTCGAGCCGCCGTCCGACGCGCCAGTAGACGTCCCCGAGATGATCGTTGATGACCGGATCGGACGGCCGGAGATCGACGGCGCGCTCGAGTTCGCGCACCGCTTCGTCGAACCGGCCCAGACGGTAGAACGCCCACCCGAGGGAATCGGTGATGTAGCCGTCGCGCGGGCGCAGTTCGACGGCGCGGCGGAGCATGCCCAGCGCCTCCTCCAGCTTGAGATTCTGATCGACCAGCGAATAGCCCAGATAGTTCAGCACCAGCGCCCGTTCGCGTCCGAGCGGCTCCGGCATCAGCTCCAGCGCCTTGCGCAGATCGGCCTCGGCCTCCGGCCAGCGCTTGGTGCGCTCGCGCGCGATGCCGCGGAAATAGAACAGATCCCAGTTCGCGCGGCCGGGCGATTCGAGTTTGGCGATGGCGTTGTCATAGGTCGCCGACGCCTCCGCGAAGAGCTTGCGGGCGCGATAGACGTTGCCCAGGGCGGCCAGCGGCTCGACGTCGTCGGGACGCGCCGCGGCCAGCGCCTCGAGCTGCCTGGTCGCTTCATCGGTCTTGCCCAGAGCCTCGAGCGCCAGACCGGCCCGGATTTGGGCGTTCGGGCTGAGCGGGGAGGATTTCGGCATCGTCTCGAAGACGGTGACGGCGTCGGACAACTGCCGCGCGCGCTCGAGAATCTCGCCCAGCGTGAGGATCGCCAGCTCATGCTTCGGGTCGAGATAGAGCGCGAGCCTGAGATAGAGCAGCGCGGCGGCTTCGTCGCCCTGGCGATTGCCGGCGCTGGCGAGCCCGTAGAGCGCCTCGGCCGCGCCCTGCTGCGGCGTCGCCACGCTGCGCGGCAGGGGATCGTTGGCCGCCAGCCGCGCCAGCCCGGCCCTGACGACGGGGTGATTGGGCAAAAGCCGGTCGAAGGCGTCGAGCGTTTCGGTCGCCGCCGCGAATTCGCCGCCGCGCGACTGGAAGCCGGCCCAGAGGTCCACCAGCCGCAACGTCGTCCTCTCGGCGTCGTGGGCGGCCTTGAGCCGTTTCGCCGCCTCGGAGCGACGGCCGGCGGCATCGAGAATCAGACCGGCGTGATAATCGCGAAACAGCCGGAACGAGGCTTCCCCGCGGAGCTGATCCAGCGTCTCGATGGCCCGGTTGGTCTGGCCCGACCCGACATGGGACCAGGCCGACAGCAGGGTGGCGGTGATGTCGACGCCGCCGGCGTTGTCGTTGCGCTGCAGATGGCCGCGCGCGTTGCGGTAGTTCCTCTGCTTGATGTCGCGGATGCCGAGCGCGAGCTGGGCGAGGCCGTTGCCGGCGTCGCGCCGCACGAGCCGCTCGGCGGCGCGGAAAGCGTCGTTCATCGCACCGTCCGCCAGGAAGGCCACGAAGCCGCGCTCGAGCAGTTCGCCGTTGCGGGGATCGCCCTTGATCGCCTCGCGCAGATAAAGCGACGCCGCGCCGAGATCGCGCCCCGCGCCTGCGACGATCGCCGCCAGATAATTGCCCTCGAGGCTTTCGGCCGGCTCCAGCGGCCCGGTCGTGCGCGGCGCCGCCTCGCCCTGCGCGAAACCAGCGCCGGGCATCGCCACGATCAGGGCGAGGGCAAGCGCCGCGCCGACAACACGGCCGTTCTTTCGCTCCATCACGATCGCCATTCTCCCTCGGTCGCCGCTCCGGCGGGCATCGGGCCGGAGTGGGCCGGCGCCTGGCGCGAAGAGAGGCCTGCGCGCGCACCCGACCGGATTGCCATATCCCGGCAAGATGGCTGTTTCCGGGCCCATCGGCAACCCGCGTCAGCCGCCGACGGAGCCTCCCGCGACAAAGACGCAACACTGCCGGGGATTATGAAACCCACAGCAGAATTCCCCACAGATCGCGCTGTTCCTTGGGTAAGCTCGCGTGGCTCGCGACCGACGCGGCGATTTGATCCAGGATGTTTGCAATGAAGAAGACCGTCATGTCTTTCGTGGCCGTGGCCATGCTCGCCGGATTCGTGGCCGGCTGCGCGACGCCTCCCGAAAAGCCGGCGCCTGCGGTCATCCGCAAGGGCTGATCGCTTCAAGGACGCAGGGTTCAGGCCGCTCACGACGCCGGATGCAAGCTTTCCGGGCGCTGCTCCCGCGCCCGGAAAGCGTTCACATGTTCGCGTAGCCGGGACCGCCGCCGCCTTCCGGGGTCGTCCAGGTGATGTTCTGCGCCGGGTCCTTGATGTCGCAGGTCTTGCAGTGGACGCAGTTCTGCGCGTTGATCACGAAGCGAGGGCCGGTCCTGGCCGCCTCATCGGCATAGACCACCTCGTAGACGCCGGCCGGGCAATAGAGCCGCGCCGGCTCGCCGTAGAGCGGCAGATTCCTTTCGATCGGGATCGACGGGTCGGCCAGCTTCAGATGCGCCGGCTGGTCTTCCTCGTGATTCGTCGAAGACAGGAAGACCGATGACAGCTTGTCGAAGGACAGCTTCCCGTCGGGCTTCGGGTAGACGATCGGCTCGACCTCGGCGATCGGCTTCAGCGTTTCGTGATCGGCCTTGCCATGCTTCAGCGTGCCGAAGGGCGACCAGCCGACGAGCTGGTTCAGCCACATGTCGATGCCTCCCAGCATGACGCCGAGAACCGTGCCGTATTTCGACCAGAGCGGCTTGACGTTGCGCACCGGCTTCAGATCCGCCCCGATCGGCCCGTCGCGCCAGCTCGTCTCGATCTCGACGACCTCGTCATGCGAGCGCCCGGCCGCGAGCGCCGGAACGAGCTTCTCGGCCGCGAGCATGCCCGACAGGATGGCGTTGTGGCTGCCCTTGATGCGCGGCACGTTGACGAAGCCGGCCGAGCAGCCGAGCAGCGCGCCGCCCGGGAAGGTCAGTTTCGGCACGGACTGCCAGCCGCCCTCGGTGATGGCGCGCGAGCCATAGGACAGGCGCTTCCCGCCCTCGAAGACGTCCCGGATCATCGGATGCGTCTTGAAGCGCTGGAACTCGTCGAAAGGCGACAGCGTCGGGTTGGTGTAGTTCAGATGGACGACGAAGCCGACCGAGACCAGATTGTCGTCGAAGTGGTAGAGGAACGAGCCGCCGCCGGTCTTGCCGTCGAGCGGCCAGCCGAACGAGTGCTGCACCCTGCCCTTGTGGAACTTCTCCGGCTTGACCTGCCAGATTTCCTTCAGGCCGATGCCGTATTTCTGCGGCTCGCGGTCCTTGTCGAGCCCGAATTCGCGGATCGCGATCTTGGCCAGCGAGCCGCGCACGCCCTCGGCCAGCAGCGTGTAGCGCCCGCGCAGCTCCATGCCGCGGGTGAAGCGCTCGGAGACCTCGCCGTTCTTCGCGACCCCCATGTCGCCAGTGGCGACGCCGGCGACCGAACCGTCCTGGTTAAAGAGAAGCTCGGCGGCGGCGAAGCCAGGATAGATTTCGACGCCGAGCGCCTCGGCACGGGCCGCGAGGAACCGCGCGACGAGGCCGAGCGAGCCGACGAAGGCGCCATGGTTGTTCATCAGCTTCGGCATGCCGAAATTCGGCAGGCGGATACCGTTGGGCTCCGTCAGGAAATAGAACACGTCCTCGCTGACCTGCGTCGTCAGCGGCCGTTCGGCGTCGTCGCGCCAGTCCGGCAGCAGCGCGTCGAGGCCCACGGGGTCGATCACCGCGCCCGACAGGATATGCGCGCCGACCTCCGCCCCCTTCTCGACCACGACGACGCCGATCGTCTCGTCGAGCTGCTTCAGGCGGATCGCCGCCGCGAGACCGGCGGGTCCGGCGCCGACGATGACGACGTCGTATTCCATGCTCTCGCGCGGCTCGGCGCGCGCTTCCTCCATATTCATCCCGTCCTCCCAAGCCCGCAACGGCCCGCATTCTGAATTAGTTTATATATGAACTATCTGACTTGCGCGTTCAAGGCGCTCCTTGCAGCGCTGGCGATGGCCCAGACCGGA
>JAKFWE010000141.1 GCA_021732895.1 Allobosea sp.
GCCCAGCAGGGCCGCCAGCCGCTCGGCCTCGGCGATGTCCTCCGGCTGGTTGGCGTTTAAAAAGGGATCGACCGGATCGACCGGCCATTCCGCGCTGGCGCAGCCATGGCGCGCCGTCCAGCGGTCGATCTTCCGTTCCTGATCCACGGTCAGCGCGTGGCGCAAATCGGCGCGCAAACTCGCCGGCCAGAGGCCGATGACAGGGTGGCTCCAGCCGCCCGACGCCGCGCAGGCGAGCGGCAGGCCCGCCTCGGCGCGGGCGCGATGCAGCCGGGACACGAGGTCGCGCGGGATGAACGGCGTGTCGGCCGCGACGGAAACCATCCAGTCCAGCTCCGGACGGTTCTCCGCCATCCAGTCGAGCCCGGCGAGGATGCCGGCGAGAGGGCCGGCGAAATCCTGCACCCCGTCGGCCACCACCGGCAGGCCATACGCCGAAAAGCGCGCCGGCTCGCCGTTGGCGTTGATCAGCAGCGCGTCGCACTGGGGCGCGAGGCGCTCGCGCACATGGGCGAGCAGGCTCCTGCCGGCGATCAGCCGCAGCGGCTTGTCGCCGCCGCCCATCCGGCGGGCGAGGCCGCCGGCGAGGAGGAGGCCGAGCGTGCGCTCACTCGTCACGGTCGGCGCCTTTGCGGCGATGGCCGCCGCCCTCTTCCGCGACGCTGCCCGGGTCCTGGTCGAAGACGATGCGGTCCTGCCCCGCCAGAGCGACGAAGCGGCGCCCGCGCGCCCGGCCGACGAGCGTCAGGCCCGCCTTGCGCGCCAGCTCGACGCCCCATTCGGTGAAGCCCGAGCGCGAGACGAGCACGGGAATGCCCATGCGCACGGTCTTGATCACCATCTCCGAGGTCAGCCGGCCGGTGGTGTAGAAGATCATCCTTCCGGGATCGACATCGTTGCGGAACATCCAGCCGGCGACCTTGTCGACCGCATTGTGGCGCCCGACATCCTCCATGTAGACCAGCGGCCGGTCGCGCTCGCAGAGCACGCAGCCGTGGATCGCGCCGGCGGAGAGATATAGCGACGGCGTGGTGTTGATCTTTGCGGTCAGCGCATAGAGCCAACTGGTGCGCAGCTCGGCCGCCGGCAGGCGGACAGTCTCGATCGCCTCCATCAGGTCGCCGAAGGCTGTGCCCTGGGCGCAGCCGGAGGTCAGCGTCTTCTTGCGCAGCTTGTCCTCGAAATTGGTCTCGTGCGGCGTGCGCACGACCACGACCTCGAGTTCCTCGTCGTAGTCGACGGCATCGACGACGTCGCCGCGCTTCAGCATGTTCTGGTTGAGCAGATAGCCCAGCGCCAGCGCATCGGGATGATCGCCGATCGTCATCATGGTGACGATCTCGCGGGCGTTCAGATAAAGCGTCAGGGCGCGCTCGGTCACGACCCGGGTCTCGACCGGCGCGCCGGTCTGGTCGATGCCGGACACGGTCGCGCCGAGGCGGGCGGATGCGGGGTCCGGCCTAACCAGATAATCGTCGAGGAAGGTCATGTCCTGCGCCATCGCGGCCGGCTCTCGGCGATCAGGCGGCGGCGCGGGCGAGCCCGGCCTGCCAGGCGAGGATCGCGCCCTCCTCGGCCGGCAGCCTGAACCAGTCCTCGCCGGCGAAGTCGCACCAGGCGCGCAGCGCATCCTCGCGCACCGCGATGAGCAGCGGAACGTCGGCGGCGAGCGCCGCGGCGATTTCCTGACGAAGTCCCCGCCCGAGAATCTCCTGGCGCCCGAACTTGTTGACGATGACGAGGTCGGGGACGCTGGCGAGACCGGCGGCGAAGGCGCCTCCGGCTTCCGCGAGCCCGGTCGGATCGAGGCGGCAGCCGGCCGCGCCCGCGCCGCGGTCCTCGCTGATCGCGATGCGACGCCCGCTCGAGAGGTCTTCCAGCGACATCGTCAGGCAGCCGTCGGAGCAGGCGCCGTCATTATGCTGGACGACGCCGCCGAGCCGCAGGTCGCGGCGCTTCAGCGCGGCGGCGAGACCGGCCATGAAGGCGTCGATCGGGAAGCCGGACGGATAGACGATGGCGGCGAGGGTCTGCATTGGGCGCTTCATCCCACGAAACGCATCGCCGGACCAGTGCGCAATCGGTCGCGAATCGAGCCTGACGCAACGTCGTGCGGCGCAACAATGCAAGGACAGTGTTGCGCCGCACCTACAGCCGTTGCCCCTGACGCAGCCTAAGGTGCCTCCGGGGCTGAGGTCCGGGCGCGTCCGGAGCCAATGCATCCTGCCCGGTTGCCGAACATGATCCGCCGAAACGCCCAAGCGCCGCTCGACCCCGCCACGGACGCCGCCCAATTGCTGCGCCGGATCGGTTTCGCGACGCTGGCGCTCGCCCTGCCGGTCGCGGCGCTGGTCTCGCGCCGCGCCGCCGTGGTGCTGGCGCCGATCGGCGTCGTGCTGCTGGCGCTCGCTGCGCTGATCGAGGAGCCGGGCTGGTTCAGAAGCAACCTGAAGCGGGCGATCCTGAGCCGGCCGGGCTTCGTGCTGATCGGGCTGTGCGGCTGGTCCGTGCTGTCGCTGGCCTGGAGCCCCTACACCCTCTCGGCAAGCGAGAAGGCGAGCAACCTGGTGCTGGCCGTGACGCTCGGGTTTTGCGGCGCCGCGGCCCTGCCGGACCGGATGCGCGCCTCGAACCTCAATCTGGCGGCGCTCGGCACCGGCATGGCGGCGATCTTCGCGTTGGCCATCACCGCCTATCTCGCGCTCGGGCCCGTCGCTCCGACGGGCGAGGCGTCCAGCGTCGAGCGCGGCGTCAGCATCGTCCTGATCATGGCCTGGCCCGCCCTCGCCTGGCTGCTTTCGCGCGCGCGGGGGCTGAGCGCGCTCGGCCTGGCGATCGTCGTCGGCCTGCTGGCCCTGACGCGGTTCGAGGATGGCGAGGCCGTGGCGATGATTTGCGGGGCGATCGCGTTCGGAGCGGTCAGCGCCAGCCGGACGGCCGCCGTCAGGGTCATCGCCGCCGGCGTCGGCGGCCTGATGATGCTCGCGCCGCTGCTGCCCTTCCTGCTGCTGCCTGTGGTCGCGCGGCTGTCGGACGATGCGGGAGCGGCGGCGCAATCTCTCGGCATCTGGGTCGATGTCATCAGCCGCGATCCGGTCAAGCTCATCACCGGGCACGGGCTGGACACGGTGCTGCGCGGACGAACGACCGGCGGACTGCCGCAGGAGACGCCGGTCACGCTGCTGTTCGAGACCTGGTACGAACTCGGGCTCGTCGGCGCCGCGGCGGCGGCGACCTGCCTCTATTTCGCGATCCTGGCGGCCGGACGCATGCCGGGCGCGCTCGCGGCCGGGGGCGTGGCGGCCTATGTCACAGCGTTCGCCCTGGCGGCGATGGGCTTTGCGACGCTGCAGACCTGGTGGCTGATGACGCTCGTCGCGGTGGCGCTGCTCTTCACGGCGATCGCGCGCGGGCAGTATCGCACCGACAGGCCGGTGGCCCCCCGCAATGGCGCGCCGACGCCTCGGGAGGCCCGCACGACAGACGCGGCGCCGGGCGAAACGGCGGCATAGGCGGGCCGGCCCGGACCACGCGCCGATCCGGGCGAGGCCTCACGCCGCCGCGCGGCCCTCGTTGACCGCGTGGCAGGCGACGCCGTCGATCACCGGAGGGTTCTCGACGCGGCAGCGGTCGAAGACCAGCGGGCAGCGCGGATGGAAGGTGCAGCCCGAGGGCGGCGAGATCGGATTTGGAATCTCGCCCTTCACGCCCTCGCGCGCCTTGCCGACCATGGCGAGATCGGGCACCGCCTCGAGCAGCATGCGCGTATAGGGATGGCGCGGATCGGAGAACAGGCTCTTGCCTTCCGAGACCTCGACGAGGCGGCCGAGATACATCACGCCGATGCGCGTCGCCATGTGCCGGACGACGGCGAGATTGTGCGAGATGAACAGATAGGTCAGCCCGAATTTCTGCTGCAGGTCGCGCATCAGGTTGAGGATCTGCGCCTGCACCGAGACA
>JAKFWE010000312.1 GCA_021732895.1 Allobosea sp.
GGTCGATCCGGGCCTTCTTGCCCTTGAACACCAGCCCTTCCTCGACGGTCAGCATGATTTCGCTGACGCCGAACAGGCCGATGACCACGATCAGGAAGTCGAAGCCGCGCATCAGCTCCAGCGAGCCGAAGGTAATGCGCAGGTCGCCCGAGATCGAATCGAGGCCGACGGCTGCGAGCAGGAAGCCGATGCACAGCGAGGCCAGGATCTTGCCCCGGTTCTCGCGCCCCATCCCGATGAAGGAGCAGAAGGTCAGCAAGAACACCGCGAAGAACTCGGCCGGGCCGAACCGGAGTGCGAACGAGGCGACCAGCGGCGCAACGAAGGTGATCAGGATCACGCCCGAGATCGCGCCGACGAAGGAGGCGGTGAAGGCGGCCGTCAGCGCCTCGGCCGCCTTGCCCTGCACGGCCATCGGATAGCCGTCGAAGGTCGTCGCCACCGACCAGGCCTCGCCGGGGATGTTGAACAGGATCGAGGTGATCGCGCCGCCGAACAACGCGCCCCAGTAGATCGAGGAGAGCAGGATGATCGCCGAGGTCGGGTCCATGCCGAAGGTCAGCGGCAGCAGGATCGCGACGCCGTTGGGGCCGCCCAGCCCCGGCAGCACGCCGACGACGATGCCGAGCACCACGCCGATCGCCATGAAGCCGACGTTCTGCCACGAGAGCGCGACCTGGAAGCCGGCGAGCAGCGAGTTGAGGTCTTCCATCGGGCGGCCTCAGTAACCGAGCGCGGCTTCGAGCGGGCCTTTCGGCAGCGGCACGCGGAACTGGATTTCGAAGACCCAGAAGCAGACCAGCGGCACGAGCACGGCGGTGAGCGCGATCGCATGCCAGCGCGAGGTCGCCACGATGCCCATGAAGATCAGGATGAACACGCCCGACGCGACATAGAGGCCGACCGGCTGGATCAGCGCCACGAACACGATCAGCGGGCCGAGCACGCGCACGACCTGGCCGAGCTGTTCATAAGTGACGAACACGCCCTTCGGCGGCGACCGGAACGACTGAACCAGCAGGAAGAGCGAGGCGGCGAGGAAGATCCAGCCGACGCGGGCCGGGAAGAAGCCGTTCTGCGGACCGTTGTCCCAGCCCGCGCCGCGACCGTAGGAATCGTAGAGCACGACGAGCGCAAGGCCGATCAGCAGCGCGGCCACGGCGCGCTCGACCGGACGCCGCGACAGGCCGGGCGGCGCAGGTTCGGTTTCGGATGATGACGTCATTCGTTCATTTCCACGCCGTCATCCCGGCCGAAGCGGCGCTTGCGCCGCGCCGAGCCGGGATCCATGCCTGAACCGTCCCGGAATGGATCCCGGGTCTCCCTTCGGTCGCCCGGGATGACGCGCGATTGTCGCGCAACGCCCCGAGGTCGCCCGCCGTCACTTCGCCATGAAGCCGGCGTCGGTCATCAGCTTGGCGTGCTTGGCTTCGTCGGCCTTGAGGAACTGCACGAAGGCGTCGCCGTGGCGATAATCCGGCACCAGCGCGCTGCGGGCGAGATAGTCCTTCCATTCCTGGGTCTCGGAGACCTTGCGGAACAACTCAACGTAATAGGCCTGCTGCTCCTTGGTGACCTTGCCCGGCATGAACATGCCGCGCAGCATCTCGTAGGTCACGTTGAGGCCCTGCGACGGGCAGGTCGGGATGTCGGCCCAGGATTTTCCGTCCGCCACGGGCGCATTGTAGCTCATCGGCTTCTCGGAGAAGACGCAGAGCGGCCTCGTCGCGCCGCCGCGCCAGTTGGCGACGTCCTCGGCGGGGTTGTTGGTCGAGGCTTCGATGTGGCCGCCCGAAAGCTGCGTCGAGGCCTGGCCGCCGCTGGTGTGCGGGATATAGGCGAATTTCGTCCCGGCCGCCTGCTCCATGCCGAAGACGATCAGGTTGTCCTCGCGCTTGGACGAGGTGCCGCCCATCTTCAGCGGCGGCGTCGCGGCCTTGGCGGCCGCGATGAAGTCCTGCGCCGTCTTGTAGGGCGCCTTGGCGTTGACCCAGAGCACGAAGCTGTCCTGCGCCATCATCGCCACCGGCGTGTAGTCCTGCCAGTTCAGCGGCAGCTTGGTCGCCATCGGCGTCATGAAGATGCCGCTCGATGTGGTGATCAGCTTGTGGGGATCGCCGGCCGATTTCTGGATCTCGAGCATGCCCTCGGCGCCGCCGGCGGCCGGCTTGTTGACGACGATGATCGGCTGGGAGCTGAAATTGTTCTTCTGGATGATGCCCTGCATCGTGCGGGCCATCTGGTCGGAGGCGCCGCCGGCCGAGAACGGCACGACGATCTCGATCGCCTTGGTCGGCTCCCAGGCGAAGACCGGCGTGGCGCCGGCAAGCACGATGGCGGTGATGGCGAGGCCGTGCGTCTTCATGGATCAAGTCCTCCCTTGTCTCGCGCTCTGATGGCGGGTGACGCGAGCCTAGGGCCAAAGACTTTTGCATTCAATCTGAAAAGTGATCTTGTTGAACTCGACGCCAGTCGTCTTGACGCCAGTCGTCTTTGTGAGCGCAGCGAAGCAATCCAGGAGGGCGCAGGGCGAGACGCTGGATTGCTTCGCTGCGCTCGCGAAGACGGCGAGTGGTTCGCCGAGCCGTCAACCCTCCGCCTGCGCCGCCTTGCGCTTGTTGCGCAGGTGCTGGAACAGAATGTCGGACAGTTCGGCGCCGGCGCGGCGGCGCAGCGCGTCGAGGATGGCCTCGTGCTCGCGCATCGCCTCGCCCCAGCGGTCGCGGTCCTTGGCGAGGTTGGCCGAATAGCGCACCCGGCGAATGCGCCCGGCGAAGCTGGCGTACGTCGCCTCCAGCGCCGGGTTCCCGGCGGCCGCGACGATCATCTGGTGGATGTCCTGGTTGCAGCGGAAATAGCCGGACATATCGCGCCGCAGGTAAAACCGGTACATCTCGTGATGTACGGCCTCGATTTCGGCGAGTTCCGCGTCGTTGATGCGCTCGCAGGCGAGGCGGCCCGCCAGCGCCTCCAGCCCGCCCATCACGTCGAACAGCGCGCGCAGCTCGTCCGCGCCGAGTTCGCGCACCCGCGCGCCGCGATTGGGCAGGAGATCGATCAGCCCTTCCGCGGCCAGCACCTTCAGCGCCTCGCGCAGGGGCGTGCGCGAAATCCCGAAGCGCTCGCAGAGCAGCCTTTCGGGCACGCGCGCGCCGTCCGCGAGATGGCCCTCGACGATGTAGTCGCGCAGCGCCGCCAGCAACTCGTCGTGCAGCGTCGGGCCCTGCTGCGGCAGACGCCGGCGCGCGGGCGGCGGATCGGCCGCGCCGCCTTCCCGCGTTTCCGAAATCGTGCTTGTCATACTGTCTGCGTAGGTCAACGCATCGGCATTGTCGAGATCGCGCGACGATTTTGCATGCGATGGCGATCTTGCGCTCGATCAAAATGAATGCAAAACAGCATCAGATTGCGACCGGCTGGAGCCGTCGGATCGCGACGCAAACGGGAGACGACGTCATGGCGACGCAGCAAGGCAGGCATTTCCTGCATATTCCGGGGCCGAGCCCGATCCCCGATCGCATCCTGCGCGCCATCGCCCGGCCGATCATCGATCATCGCAGCGCGCAGTTCGCCGCGCTCGGCCATGAGGTTCTCGAAGGCTGCAAGACCATCTTCAGGACCCGGCAGCCGGTGGTGATCTATTCCGGCTCCGGCACCGGGGCCTGGGAGGCCGCGATCGTCAACGCGCTCTCGCCCGGCGACACCGTGCTGATGGCCGAGACCGGCCATTTCGCCACGCTCTGGAAGCAGATCGCGACGCGTTTCGGCGTCCAGGTCGAGTTCATCCCCGGCGACTGGCGGCGCGGCGCCGACCCGGGCGCGATCGAGGCGAGGCTGGCCGAGGATCGCAACCACGCGATCAAGGCGGTGATGGTCGTCCACAACGAGACCTCGACCGGCGCGCTCAGCCGCATCCCGGCGATCCGCAAGGCGATCGACGCGGCCGGCCAC
>JAKFWE010000080.1 GCA_021732895.1 Allobosea sp.
AGATGGTGTTCCGTCCAGCTCCCGATGATCGATTTCAGGATCACCAGCAGCACCGAGCCGTAGATCGCGCCGATCAGCGTACCGACACCGCCGAGGATGACCGAGATCACGGCGTTGCCCGAGGTCGCGAAGAACATCAGCTCCGGCGAGACGAAGCCGCGCAGCATCGGATAGAGCGCGCCCGACAGCCCCGCGATCAGCCCGGCCAGCACGTAGGCGGCCATGCGCGCGCGCCAGACCGAATAGCCGAGGAAGGGCACGCGCTTCTCATTGGCCTTTAACGCCGTCAGCACGCGCCCGAAGGGCGTGTCGAGCAGATAGGCGGTCAGCGCGTAGAGGCCCATGATGATGGCGAGCACGACGAGGAAGAAGCCGACCGGACTGCCGGCCGAAACCGAGACCGGCCCGAAACCGATCTCGATCACCGGAATGCCGATCATGCCGTCTGAGGCGCCCAGTTCGCGGGTGTTGTAGACGACCTTGGCGAAGACCTGCGCGAGGCCGAAGGTGATCAGCGCGAAATAGACGCCGCGCACCCGGTTGGCGATCAATCCGCCGATGATCGCGGCGATCAGCGTGGCGGCGAAGGCCGCGGCCATGGCGAGCCAGAAGGACGGCACCTTCATCAGCGTCAGCGCCGAGACATAGGCCCCGATGCCGAAATACAGCGCCTGGCCCAGCGAGAGCGCGCCGGAATAGCCCAGCAGCAGATCCACCGAGAGTGCGAGCCCGGCGAAGATCAGCGCCTCGGTGCCGAGCCGCAGATAGAAGGTGTCGCCTGTGACTGCGCCGATCGCGGCGAGGCCGAGCGATGCGAGGACGAAGAGCAGCGCGAGCAGATGGCTCGCGCGCATGGATTGCGTCAGCCGGTCATGCATGGCCGAGCCTCCCGAACAGGCCCTGCGGGCGGAAAACCAGAAAGGCGACCATGGTCCCGAAGACGATCGGGTCGGTCCAGACCGGCGAGATCACGAGGCTCGCCAGCGCCTGCACCTGCGTCAGCAGGAGCCCTGCGACGACCGCGCCCCAGATCGAGCCCATGCCGCCGACGATGACGACGGTGAAGGCGAGCAGGATGAAATCGCGCCCCATGGTCGGGAACACCGAATAGATCGGCGCGAGCAGCACGCCGGCGAGGCCGGCCAGCCCGACGCCGAAGGCAAAGGTGCCGGCATAGACCAGCGAGACCGGTACGCCGAGCGATGCCGCCATGTTGCGGTCGAAGGCGGCCGCCCGGACCATCGCGCCCAGCCGCGTCCTGTAGACGACCCAGGCCACCGCCAGCACGATCGCCGCGCCGACGAGGATCAGGAACAGCCGGTAGTTGGGCAGGATGATGCCGAAGATCTCGCTTGCGCCCGAAATCGGCGTCGGCGGTCGCTGCGTGTTGGCGCCGAAGACGATCTTGAGCACGTCCTCGACAATCAGCCCGAGGCCGAAGGTGACGAGCAGCGTCGTGACGTGCCGGTCCTTGCTGCCGAAGACCGGCAGGATCAGCAGCCGTTCCGCCGCCATGCCAAGCGGGATCATCAGGATCGGCACCAGCACGAGCAGGAACCAGAAGCCGATTCCGGCCGCAGCCAGGGCCAGCGCCGCATAGGCCCCGATCGCGTAGAACTCGCCATGGCTCATGTTGATGACGTCGAGCATGCCGAAGATGATGGTCAGGCCCAGCGCCACGAGCACGACCGCGACCCCGAGTGCGAGCCCGTTCACGACCTGCGGTGCGAGGACGAATTGAAGGTAGTCGATAGCGGTCATGGCGGTGTCTCTCTGCGGGACGCTGCGCGAGCCCCCTCTCCGCTGCCGGAGAGGGGGCGGGTTGTGGCGCTCAGAAGCGCGTGCAGGCGTCTGGGCCGATCGCGTTCTCGGCGGAGACATTGTCGATGATGTCGAACTTGCCCTTGGTGACGCGCACCACATACATAGGCTGCATCGCCTGATGGTCGCCGGCGCGGATCGTCTTGGCCCCTTGCGGGGTCTGCCAGGTCAGTCCGCGCAGCGCCTCGCGGACCTTATCGGTCTCGGTCGAGCCGGCCTTCTCGACGGCGGCCTTGTAGGCGAAGAGCACGCCATAGCTGTCGGCGCCGTAGAGATCGGGATCGGCCTTGTTGGCCGCGCGGAAGGCTTCGACGAACTTCTTGTTCTCAGGTCGGTCGATCTGCGGCGAGTAGCCGACGCCGGTGGCGAAGCCCTCGGCCGCCGCGCCGATCGCGGTGATGTTCTGCGAGGTCACCGTGCCGGACGCACCCACGACCGTCAGGCCCGCGAGCAGGCCGAAATCCTGCAGCTGCGTCAGCAGCCGGACCGTGTCGTTACCGGCGACCGAGGTGTAGAGCACCTGCGGGCGGGTCGCGCGAATCTGGCCGAAATACTGCGTGTAGTCCTTGGAATCGAGCGGCGCGAAGACCTCGCCGCCGGTTGCCGAGCCGGTCTTCTCGGCGCTGCTCTTGAACGCCGCGACGGTCGAGCGGCCCATCTCGTAGTCGGGCCCGAGATAGTAGACCTTGGCCTTGGGCTTCTCCTTGGCCAGCCAGGCCGCGAGCGCGACCGATTGCTGCTCGGCGCGCGCGTTCACCCGGAACATGTTGGGCGAGCATTTGTCGCCCGTGATCGAGTCGGCGAAGGAGACGGTCGTCGCCGCCAGCTTGTTGTTGCGCTCGGCGAGCTGGGCGACCGCCAGCGTCGAGCCGGAGTTCACGGTTCCGGTCAGGAAATCGACCTTCTCGACCTGGAACAGCTTCTCGGCCTTCTGCACGGCGACGGCGGGGTTGGCCTCCTCGTCCTCGAAGACGAGCGCGACCTGGCGGCCAGCAACGCCGCCGGCCGCGTTGATCTCATTCGCCGCCAGTTCAAGGCCCCAGCGGACCTGCTGGCCGATCGGCGTGTAGGTGCCCGAGAGCGGCGTGACGACGCCGATCTTGATCGGGCCGCTCTGGGCGAGCGCGCCGCCCGACAATGCCGTGGCGGCAAGCAGGCCGCCGATGAGTGTCTTGATGATCGCGGATGTCATGGTCGTTTCCCTTCAGTTTTTGTGATTTTGGTCGCAGGCGTCAGGCAGCCACGCGGCGATTGCGCCGCGCGGATCTCGGATCAGCTTCCGATGAATTTCGGAGCGCGCTTGCCGTGGAAGGCCTCGACGCCCTCGCGGAAGTCGTCGGACTGGCGCAGGCGGCTGTAGCAGTGCCCTTCCAGTTCGATCGCGATCGAGAGCGAGGCGTCCTCGGTATCGTTGAGCAGCTTCTTGGCGGTGCGCTGCGCTATCGGCGAGAAGCCGCGCAATTCGTCCACCAGCCGGTCGGTGGCGGCCTCGAGCTCGGCATCGGGCACGCATTCGGTGGCGATGCCCCAGTCCAGCGCCTGCCGGCCGGGGATGCGCTTCGAACGCATCACGATGTCCTTGGTGCGAGTGATGCCGACGATCTTCTGCAGGCGCGCCGAGCCGCCCGAGCCCGGGATCTGGCCGAGCTTCTGTTCGGGCAGAGCGTATTGGGCCGTCTCCGAGACGATGCGGAAGTCGCAGGCGAGCGAGATCTCGAAGCCGACGCCGAAGGCGTAGCCGCGATTGGCGACGACGACCGGCTTGGCGCAGCGGGCCGGTGCGGCGATGTTCCAGGCGAGCTTGGAGACATGCTCGGGCGAAGCTTCCAGGAAGCCCTTGATGTAGCCGCCCGAGGAGAAATGCTCGCCGACGGCGCGCAGCACGATGACGCGGACCCGGTCGTCCTCGTCGAGCGCCTCGAAGACCTTCCGCAACTGGTCGCGCTGCGGCATCGAGATGACGTTCATCGGCGGCCGGTTCAGGATGATGTCGGCGCGCTCGCGGGCGGCGTCGATCTAGACGCTGAAGCCGTCGAGCCCGGTGAGCGCAGGGTGGATCGGGGTGATGGCGTTCATTGGCTTTGGCCTTTCAGTAGTAAAGGGT
>JAKFWE010000297.1 GCA_021732895.1 Allobosea sp.
CGGCCGGCTCCTGGATCTATATCGGCACGCAGGGCATCGTTCAGGGCACCTACGAGACCTTCGTCGAAGTCGGCCGCCAGCATTTCGGCGGCTCGCTCAAGGGCAAATGGGTGCTGACCGGCGGGCTCGGCGGCATGGGCGGCGCGCAGCCGCTGGCCGCGACCATGGCCGGGGCCTCGATGATCGCCGTCGAGTGCAAACCCTCCTCCATCGAGTTCCGTCTGCGCACGCGCTATCTCGACGAGAAGGCCGAGAGCGTCGACGAAGCGCTGAAGATCATCGAGGCCGCCCATGCGAAGGGCAAGGCCGTCTCGGTCGGCGTGCTCGGCAATGCGGCCGAAGTCTTCCCCGACATGGTCGCGCGCGGCATCCGGCCCGACGTCGTCACCGACCAGACCTCGGCGCACGACCCGCTCAACGGCTATCTGCCGGCCGGCTGGACGCTTGCGGAGTGGGAGGAGCGCAAGGAGCGCGATCCGGCCGGCACGATCGAGGCGGCGAAGCGCTCAATGGCGACGCATGTGCGCGCCATGCTCGATTTCCACCGCATGGGCGTGCCGACGCTCGACTATGGCAACAACATCCGCCAGATGGCCAAGGACATGGGCGTGGCGGACGCCTTCGACTTTCCGGGCTTCGTGCCGGCCTATATCCGGCCGCTGTTCTGCCGGGGCATCGGGCCGTTCCGCTGGGCGGCGCTGTCTGGCGATCCGGAGGACATCTACAAGACCGACGCCAAGGTGAAGGAGCTGATGCCGGACGACGAACACCTGCACAACTGGCTCGAAATGGCGCGCGAGCGCATCCAGTTCCAGGGCTTGCCGGCGCGCATCTGCTGGGTCGGGCTGGGCGACCGGCACCGGCTCGGCCTCGCCTTCAACGAGATGGTGGCCAAGGGCGAGCTGAAGGCCCCCGTCGTGATCGGCCGCGACCATCTCGATTCAGGCTCGGTCGCCTCGCCCAATCGCGAGACCGAGGCCATGAAGGACGGCTCGGACGCGGTCTCCGACTGGCCGCTGCTGAATGCGCTGCTCAATACGGCGTCGGGCGCGACCTGGGTCTCGCTGCATCATGGCGGCGGCGTCGGCATGGGCTATTCACAGCATTCCGGCATCGTCATCGTCGCCGATGGCACGCCGGAAGCCGCCAAGCGGCTGGAGCGCGTGCTCTGGAACGACCCGGCGACCGGCGTGATGCGCCATGCCGACGCGGGCTACGAGATCGCGCGGGAGTGCGCCAAGGATAAGGGACTGCGGCTGCCGGGCATGGGCATCGGTTGACGGAGGGCGCGGCCGCGCCCATCTTGCCAACTGGTCAGACTGGTCAGGAGGCGGCCATGGCTTGGGCCCTGCAGGATGCGAAAGCGAAGTTCAGCGAGGTCGTCAAGCGGGCTCAAAGCGAGGGACCGCAAGAGGTTACCGTTCGCGGCGAACCCAAGGCGGTCGTTTTGTCGCTCGCGGAATTCAAACGCATGACAGCGCAGTCGAGCACATCTGTTCAATCGAAGCCCGTTACGGATAAGGCCTTCATCGACTTTCTGCTCAATGGCGGCCCGCCCTGGCCTGACGATTTCTGCGAGGAACTGTCGAAAAGCCGCAGCGCCCGCGACTGACCCACGCACGTGTTCCTGTTCGATACCAACGCGATATCGAACGGACGACGCGGCGACGGGATCGTTCGAAAGCGGCTCGAAGCTATCCCGCTCGACCAAACCTTCGTCAGCGTCATTTCGCTGGGCGAGATTTTGAAGGGCGCAGAGAAACAGAACCGGAAGGACGCACGCTTCGCAGCATTGCTACGCATGTGGCTGGGCCAGATCATCGCCCGGTATGAGCCGCGGATTCTGCCGATCTCGAAAGAGGTAGCCTTGACGTGGGGGATCATTGCCGCAGGCCGCACACGCGACACCGCCGACGCCCTCATCGCCGCGACCGCGATCGTCCACGGCCTCACGCTGGTCACCCGCAACACGCGCGACTTCGACGACCTGCCGCTGAAGTTGTTCGATCCCTGGGGCGAATGAGATCGCTGCCTCACGCTCCGTCGCGCGGAATCCAGCCGGGCCGGCTGAGCAGATAACCGACCATGCGCGGCGGGATGGCGCAGCGTTGCGCGATGGCGTGCTTGTCCTCCGGAAGACCCGTGACGATTTCGCCTTCGCGGCCGTCGCGCAGCTTGGCGAGCCAGTCCGGATCGACCAACGGTGCGCGGGCCGCCGCGACGAGGTCGCCGCCGGCGGCGAGCGCATCGCGCGCATCGCCCATCGACCTGACCCCGCCACAGGCGATCACCGCGCAGCGGCCGGCGACGATGTCGCGGATCGCCGCGATCGGGCTTCGGCCGTCGCTGCCGGTCGGGGCGGACCGGACGACATAACTGCGGTCCTCGCGCTGTGGCTGCTGCAGGCGGAAATTGTCGAGCGAGACGTGGATGTAATCCATGCCGGCCTGCGCCAGCCGGTCGATCAGCACGAGCGCGTCGTCGAGCTTGTAGCCGTCGGGTTCCGGCTCGAAGGGCGTGATCCGGTAGCCGACGACGCGCTGCGGCCCGGCCGCCTCGCGGGCGGCGCGGGCGACCTCCAGCGGAAAGCGCAAGCGCCGATCGCGGTCGCCGCCCCAGCCATCCTCGCGCCGGTTGGCGCGTGGCGAGGAGAACTGGTGCAGCGCATAATGGTTCGCGCCGTGCAATTCGACGCCGTCGAAGCCCGCCGCGACGGCCCGCGAGGTCGCAGCGCCAAAAGCCGCGATCAACGCCTCGATCTCGTCTCCGGACATGGCGCGGGGCGTCTCGGCTCCCGGCCGCGCCGAGGGGATGGCGGAGGGAGCGCGCATCCGGCCCTCGCCGACCATGGCCGGCCGCGAAATCCGGCCGCCATCGTAGATCTGCAGGATGGCGAGCCCACCGCCGGCCTTCAGCGCGGCGGCGACGCTGGCGAGGCTCGCGTCATGCTCGGGGCCGGCGGCGCCGATGCCATGCCAGGAGCGGCCGTCGTCATGGACATAGGCGCAGGAGCTCAGCGCCATGCCGAAGCCGCTCATCGCCCTGCGGCGGAGATAGGCCAGCTCTTCTTCGGTCACGACGCCGCCGGGATCGGACGCATCGGTCGTCATCGGCGCGAGCACGAGACGGTTGGGCGCTTCGCGTCCGCCGGCGAAGCGGAAAGGCTTCCAGGGGTCTTCGATCACGGTCTGCAAGGCTCTGCGAATGAGGCGGGAGGCGGCGCGCGGAACTCACGCCTGGCCGATCACTCGCCCGGATCGCGCGCCCTGTCCATGCCGGACGGCGTCTGCCCATCCTATTTCAGCGTCGCGAGAAACGCCTCCACGGCCCGCCAGTTCTCGGCGGCGCCGGACGGATTGCGGTCGGCTCGCAGGCTGGAGGACCCGTGCGTGCCGGCTTTGGGGCGGTGTTGCACCTTCACCACGGCGGGCGCCGCATCGATGATCGCCCTGGCCTCGGCAATCTCGCCCTGGTCGCTGGCCGACGAGACGAAGATCGGTGCGCTCACCCTGGCCGCCGCCGTCCGCACCGGGCTGCGGCCGCCGAAATACTCGCCCGGCGAGAAGGCGAGAATGGCCGCGATCCTGTCGGGATGTTTCGCCGCCAGCACGAAGACGAGCGACGCCGAATAGCTCGAGCCCCAGACGATGATCTTGCCGGTGCGGCCATCCGCCTTCGCCCAGTCGAGCGCCGCCTCGAGATCGGGCAAGGCCTGCTCGAAGCCGGCGCTGCCGCGGAGCGCCTTCGCGGTCTGGTTGTCGCGGCCCCAGCCCGGCCAGCCGGAGCGCTGGTCGAGAGCGAGCGCATTGAAGCCGAGGGCGTTCAGACGCGGCGCGATGGTGGCGTATTCGCCGGCGTTCGAAGAGGCCTGATGGAAGAGCAGGACGACGGGCCTCGCCTTGTC
>JAKFWE010000234.1 GCA_021732895.1 Allobosea sp.
TTCGCGCGTCGTGTCGCGCGCCATGTCACGGCGGCTGGCCCCCCTCTCTGTCTCTCCCCCGCAAGGGGGGAGAGGACCCGCGCACGTGCATGCCGAGGCGGACATGACCGAGCCGCTTCGCCTCGGCGTCGCCGGCCTCGGCCGCGCCTTCATGCTGATGCTGCCGACGCTGGCGCGGCATCCACGCCTGCGTCTCGTCGCCGCCGCCGACCCGCGGCCGGAGGCGCGGGCCCGGTTCGAGGCCGATTTTTCGCGCGGGAACGACCGCGCGGTCGCCTACGATTCGATCGAGGCTCTGTGCGCCGATCCGCGGGTCGAGGCGATCTACATCGCCTCGCCCCACCAGTTCCACGTCGCCCATGTCGCCATCGCCGCGAGGGCCGGCAGGCACATCCTCGTCGAGAAGCCGATGGCTCTGACGCTGACCGATTGCGAGGCGATGATCGCCGCCGCCGCCGAGGCCGGCGTTCATCTCATGGTCGGCCACAGCCACTCCTTCGACCTGCCCTATCTCGAAGCCGCCCGGATGATCGGCTCGGGCGAATACGGCGCGGTCAGGATGATCTCGGCGCTGAACTACACCGATTTCCTCTACCGGCCGCGTCGCCCCGAGGAACTCGATACGCTGCAGGGCGGCGGCGTGGTCTTCAGCCAGGGCGCGCATCAGGTCGATGTCGTGCGGCTGCTCGCCGGCGGGCGGGTCGCCGGCGTGCGCGCCGTCACCGGCCGCTTCGATCCGGCGCGGCCGACGGAAGGGGCCTATCAGGCCTTCCTCACCTTCGAGAACGGGGCGGCCGCGACGCTGACCTACAGCGGCTACGGCCGTTACGATTCCGATGAGCAGCTCGGCTGGATCGGCGAGCTCGGCCAGAGGCGCGATCCGGAAAGCTATGGCGCAGCGCGGCGCGGGCTGGCGGGCGTCGCCACGCCGGAGCAGGAAGCGGCGCTCAAGAACGCGCGCACCTACGGGGTCGCCGCGAGCGCGGGTTCGGCAGCGCCGGCCGCTCACAACCATTTCGGCGCGGTGGTGATCTCGTGCGAGCGGGCCGACCTGCGGCCGCTGGCGGACGGCGTCATGATCTATGGCGACGCCGAGCGCCGGTTCGAGCCGCTGCCGGCGCCGGCCGTGCCGCGCGCCGAGGTGGTGGACGAACTCTTCGCGGCGGTTCGCGAGGGCGTGGCCCCGCTGCACTCGGGCGCGTGGGGCATGGCGACGCTGGAAATCTGCCTCGCGATCCTGGAATCGGCGGGCGCCGGCCGGGAGGTCGTCCCCCGCCGCCAGGTCGGGCTCAGCGGCGGTTAGGCGGCTCGGCGGGCGGGGGATTGTTGGCCGCCACCGCGAGCGTCGCGATCAGGTCCTGCTCGGCGGCCGCCGCGCTCTTGTAACGCGCCGCCGTCGTGACCAGCGGCCGTTCCGCCTCGGCCGGATAATAGATCGCGATGGCGTAGCGGCCAGATTGCGGGTCTTCGAAGGGTTCGATGCGCAGCAGCATGACGGACTTTCGTTCCGGGCGGCGAGGCGGCCGCATGTCTCGGCAGCCGAGAGCTGCGGTAATCAGCACGGCCCGGCCGGTCCGTCCAAGACCGAATCTTTCTGGGTCCCCGAAGCGGCTGCTCTCGCCCCGGGAGCGATCTCGCCGCCAGTCGGTCGCCGGCACGCCAGCGGTTGCCAGCAGGGCCGGCCCGCCGCCATAAGCCGCTATACAGATGGACGGGAGCAGCCATGTCGAATTTCCTGTTCGAGACGATGTCCGTCCCGGGTCCGGTGCTGGTGCGTCCGCGCCGGTTCGGCGATGCGCGCGGCTGGTTCATGGAAAGCTGGAGCCGGGAGGCCTTCGCCAAGGCCGGGATCGGCGTCCTCTTCGTCCAGGACAACCACTCCCTTTCGGCCGAGCGCGGCGTGTTGCGGGGGCTGCATTTCCAGGCGCCGCCGGCCGGTCAGGCCAAGCTCGTGCGGGTGCTGCGCGGCGCCATCTTCGATGTCGCCGTCGATCTGCGACGGGGCTCGCCCTCCTACGGCCGCTGGTGCGCCGCGACGCTGACGGCCGATGCGGCGGAGCAGCTCTTCGTGCCGGTCGGCTTCGCTCACGGCTTCGTCACGCTCGAGCCGATGACCGAGGTCGCCTACAAGGTCGACAGCCCCTATGCGCCGGCGCAGGAGGGCGGCCTGTCATGGTCGGACGCGGATCTGGCCATAGACTGGCCGATTCCTCCCGACGGGATCCGCGTCTCCGAGAAGGACCGCGCCTTGCCCGACCTCGCCGGCTTCGACAGCCCCTTCGTCTATTCGGGGACCTGAACCGTGCGCTCGGCCGCCTCCAGCAGGTAGCGGCCGTAATCGCTCTTGCTCAGCCGCCGCCCCAGCGTGGCGAGGTCGGCCGGCGTGATCCAGCCCTGCAGGCAGGCGATCTCCTCCGGGCAGGCGATGCGCAGGCCCTGCCGCGTCTCCAGCGTGCGCACGAACTCGCCCGCCTCCAGCAGCGAGTCCGGCGTGCCGGTGTCGAGCCAGGCGAAGCCCTGCCCCATCCGCTCGACGCCGAGTTCTCCGCGCGCGAGATAGGCGCGGTTGACGTCGGTGATCTCAAGCTCTCCGCGCGCCGAGGGCTTCAGGCTTCGCGCGATCCCGACGACCTGCGCATCGTAGAAATATAGCCCCGTCACCGCCCAGTTCGAGGCGGGCGCGACGGGCTTCTCGTCGATCGCCGTCGCCTTGCCTGCCGCGTCGAAGGAGATCACGCCATAACGCTGAGGATCGCGCACGTGGTAGGCGAAGATCGTCGCCCCCCGATCACGACGCGCCGCCGCCCGCATCATCTCCGGCAAAGAGTGGCCGTGGAACAGGTTGTCGCCGAGGATCAGCGCAGAATTCTCGCCGGCGACGAAATCGGCCCCGATCAGATAGGCCTGCGCCAGCCCGCCCGGTTCCGGCTGCTCGGCGTAGGACAGCCGCAGGCCCCAATCCGCGCCGTCGCCGAGCAGACGACGGAAGGCGGGCAGGTCGGCCGGCGTCGAGATGATCAGGATGTCGCGAATGCCCGCCAGCATCAGCGTGCTGAGCGGATAATAGATCATCGGCTTGTCGTAGACGGGCAGGAGCTGCTTCGACGTCGCCAGCGTCATCGGGTGCAGCCGCGTTCCGGAGCCGCCCGCCAGGATGATGCCCTTCATGGTCCCGCCCGCTCCGTGTCCGTCATCAGTCGCCCGACGCAGGCCGACAGCGAGCCGCGCCAGTCCGGCAGGCTTACGCCATGCGCGGCGCCGAGTCTGGCGCAATGCAGCCGCGAATTCGCCGGGCGGCGCGCCGCCGTCGGATAATCGACGGTCGCGATGCGCCTGACCGCCACCGGCCGCAGGCCCCGCCCGGCGCGCTCGCGGAAGATCGCCTCGGCGAATTCGGCCCAGCTCGCTTCGCCCGCGCCCGCCATGTGGAACACGCCGCGCAGCGCCGGATCAGCCGGTCGGGCCAGCAGGTTGGCCGCGACGGCGAAGATCGCGTCGGCGATGTCGAGGGCCGAACTCGGGGAGCCGATCTGGTCGGCGACGACGGCGACCTCGTCGCGCTCTCCGGCCAGCCGCAGCATTGTGCGCACGAAATTGCCGCCGAACGGGCTGTAGACCCAGGCGGTGCGCAAAATTGCATGGTCGTCCGTCGCCTCCGCCACCGCCCGTTCGCCGGCGAGCTTGGAGCGCCCGTAGACGCCGACCGGGCCGACCGGATCGTCCTCGCAGTAGGGCCTGTCGAGCGCGCCGTCGAAGACGTAGTCCGTCGAAAGCTGGATCACCGGCGCGCCGAGGCGGCCGGCCGCCTGTGCGACGACGCCGGCGCCGGCGCCGTTGACGGCCATCGCCAGCGCCTCCCGGCTTTAGGCGAGATCGACCGC
>JAKFWE010000263.1 GCA_021732895.1 Allobosea sp.
GCGCGGGCGAGGCAGGCGCGATCGGCTCGTGCCCGGCGGTGATGAACGCGATGGTCGATGCTCTCGATCTCGCCGCCGGCATCAAGGCGATCGACATGCCGGCGACGCCGACCAAGGTCTTCAACACTCTGAAGGCAGCGGGATATCCGCTTTGATGCAAGCGATTTCTTGCATCAGTGCAAGACCAATCGCGACAAAGAGACTTGGCGACGTCGCGATCATCGGTTGATCTGGAGTCATTCCAACGACGCCGCCCCGGCGTCGCGAGCACAAGGATGGCCCAGCATGATCCGCTCCGCATTCGTCGTCGCCGGCCTCCTGGTCGGCCTGACCGCCGTGCTCGCGCAGTCCGACCCGATCGCGGAACGCAAGACGGCGATGAAGGCCGTCGGCGCCGCCACCGGCCTCGGAGCCAAATTCGCCAAGGGGGAGGAAGCCTATGACGCCGCCAAGGCGCAGGGCATCTTCAAGGTCTACATCGACTCGGCCAAGAAGATGCCGGCGCTGTTCCCCGCGACCTCGAAGACCGGCGGCGAGACCACGGCGGCGCCGAAAATCTGGGATGACGCGGCGGGGTTCAAGGCGGCCTTCGTCAAATTCGAGGCCGACGCGACCGCCGCCGCCGCCGCGACCACCGACCTGGCTTCGTTCCGCACGGCCTTCGGCAACGTCACGCGGAACTGCGGCTCCTGTCACGAGGTCTACCGCATCAAGCGGTGATGCGGCGGGCCTCTCGCAGGGTCGCAGCCTTCTGTCGCGTCGAGCGGGTCTTCCGGAGGGGAGACCCGTTTCCGCATGAGTGGTCGCGAACCGTTCCGACCATGCGCATCTGGGTCGCGCATTGGTAGCAGGCCAGCCGAAGGATCGCCGCATGCGCCGCCTCATGGTCACGTTCGTCCTCTTCGTCGTGCTCGGGCTCGGCGGGTTCCTGGTCCTGACCGACCCGCGCGTGGTCTCGCCCTCGCCGCAGATCGGCGCGCTCGACGCGCCCGATGTGGAGAACGGCAAGCTGCTCTTCGCGGCGGGCGGCTGTTCGTCCTGCCACGCGAGGCCGGGCCAGGACGACAAGCTGAACCTGGGCGGCGGGCTGGCGCTGGGCTCGCCCTTCGGCACGTTTCACGCGCCCAACATCTCGCCCCATACCCGCGACGGCATCGGCGCGTGGGGCGTCAAGGACTTCGTCGATGCGATGGCCGCCGGGGTATCGCCTTCGGGGCAGCATTATTACCCGGCCTTTCCCTACACCTCCTACCGGCTGATGCCGCCGAAGGCGCTGGCCGACCTGTTGGCCTATATCCGCACGCTCGCGGCCGTCGAGGGCAGGGCGCCGGCGCATGAATTGCCGTTCCCGTTCAACATCCGGCGGGTCGTCGGCGGCTGGAAGCTGCTCTTCTTCGACGCAACGCCGTTCCGGCCCGATCCCGCGAAGAGCGAGGAGTGGAATCGCGGCGCCTATCTGGTCAACGGGCCGGGCCATTGCGCCGAGTGCCATTCCAGCCGCAACGGGCTCGGCGCCATCGCCCAGGCGACGCGCTTCGCCGGCGGGCCGGACCCGGAGGGCAAGGGCTGGGTGCCCAACATCACACAGGCCGAGAGCGGCCTCGCCAAATGGTCGAAGGGCGAGATCGCCGAACTGCTGAAGAGCGGCTTCACGCCGGACTATGACAGCGTCGGCGGCACGATGGCGGCCGTGGTGCGCAACACGGCGCAATTGTCGGACGCCGACCGGCTGGCGATGGCGGAATACCTCAAATCCCTGCCGGCGGTGCAGGGGCCGCCGCGCCCGGCGAAGGCGGGGAGCTGAGCGCGGCGGCGCTACTCCATCACCGCCGCCTTGAGGATGCACACCATCAGCGCGGCGCCGGGTTCGGGGCCGACGCAACGCACGATATGGCGGCGGTCGCAGCGATAGCGCAGCGTCTCGCCCGCTTTGGCGCGCTGGACCATCTCGCCCACCTCGACCTCGAACTCGCCGGCGGTGACCGAGAGCGATTCGATCGAGCCGCGCTGGTGGCCCTCGGAATCTAGCTCCCCGCCCGGCTCCGACTGGACATCGTACCATTGCAGCCATTCCACCGTCTTGATCCAGCCGATGATGGCGAGCCGCAGCCTGCCGTCCTCGGAGACCAGGATCGGCGTGTCGGCGCGGCCGGTCTTGTCGATGAAGGGCGCCTCGGCGTCGCTGGAGAGCACCCGTTCGATCGAGATGTCGAGCGCCTGCGACAGCCGCCAGATCGTCGCCAGCGTCGGGTTGGTCTCGTTGCGCTCGATCTGGCTGATGATCGACTTGGCGACGCCGGATTGTTCGGCGAGCTCCGAGAGCGACAGATTATAGGCCTTGCGCAGCCGCTGGATCGTCTTGCCGAGCTGGCCGGAGATGATCTGCGCGCCGGATTCCAGCCCGCGCCCGCCGCGCTCCTTGGTCTCGATGCCCATGCCGGATCACCCGCCTCCGCGCGGTATCGTTTGCAAAACAGAACGCTCGTTTGACCTGACGGACAATGCCTGCTTCGGCGATGTGCGGCAAGACGGGGCGAAGGGCCGTCGCGGCGCGCTCAGGCGTCCACCGTGACGCTGATCACCACATTGCCGATCTTCTCGCCGGTCTCGACATACTCCGCCGCCGCGACGATCTCGTCGAGTGGATAGACACGGTCGATGACGGGCGTGAACCGGCCGGCTTCGGCCAGATCCTTCAGGGCTGAGGCCTCCCATTTCCGGTAGAACGGGATGGGGAAACGCACCTGCACGCGGCTGCGCGCCAGCGGCGTCCAAAGCGCCAGCAGCGGGTTCTGGCACCACGGGCCGAGTTCGGCGGACAGATAATAGCCGCCCTCGCGCAGCAGGTGGCGACAACGGCCGAACGAACTCGTGGGGACGACATCCAAGACGATGTCGTGGACCGCGTCCGTCGCGGTGAAGTCCTCCCGCCGGTAGTCGACGATCCTGTCGGCCCCGAGCGCGCGGACGATCTCGATGCTTTCAGTCTTGCAGACCGCCGTCACGAGTGCTCCGCGCGCCTTGGCGAGCTGCACGGCGGCGGAACCGATCGCGCCCGAGGCGCCGTTGACGAGAATGCGCGGATGCCGTGCGAGATCAACCTGGCGCAGATACATGGCCGCCATCATCGCGCCATCGCAGATCGCTGCGGCCTGCTCATGGGAGAGATTGGAGGGCTTGTGCGCGACGGCTCCGCTCGCGGGGGTCAGGAGATACTCGGCGTGCGCGCCGGGGCGCTCGTCCTGAAGGCGGCCGAAGACCGCGTCGCCCTCGGCGAATTCCGTCACCTCCCGGCCGATCGCCGCGACCACGCCGGAGAATTCGGTTCCGGACACCGCATGGCGCGGCCGCAGGAGGCCGGCGAACGGCCGCACGATGAAAGGCTTCGCGGCGCGAAAGCCGCAATCGGACCGGTTCATGGTCGAGGCGTGGACCTTCACCAGCAGGTCGCGCGGTCCCGGCTCGGGCCGGGCGACCTCGGCGATTCGCATCACCGAAGGCGGCCCGTAGCGCTCGTGAACAGCGGCTCTCATCCGATTCCCTGGCTCGCGCTGCATGCGCAGTTCGATGGGCGGGATAGGACGCGGCGGCGCGATTCGATAGAGCCCGATCAGATCGGCGCCTCAGGTCGCGCGCGGCGGGCCGACCTCACGCTGCTCGCGCTTGAGCAGACCGAGCTGCTGCTCGCGAAAGATGACGTAGATGCCGGAGGCGATCACGATCACGGCCCCGACCAGCACGGCCGTCGCCGGCCAGTCGCCGAAGACGAACCAGCCGATCGCCATGGCCCAGAGCATGGTCGAGTATTCGAAGGGCGCGATCAGCGAGGCGTCGC
>JAKFWE010000167.1 GCA_021732895.1 Allobosea sp.
CGACGGGCTCGTGATCACGCTGGCCACGATTCACGCGAAGGCGATCGGCGGCGGCATCGACGCGCCGCGCTCCTGCAACATCATGATCGCCGAGGAGCAGGCCTCCTTCGTCTATCCGGAAATCAAGTTCAATCACTTCCCGATCACGGCGGTGGCGATCCTGTCGCGCCGCATGGGTCCGCGCGCCGCCGAGCGCATGCTGCTCTCGGGCGACGAGATGAGCGCCGACGAGTTCTTGGCGGCTGGCGCTCTCGAGGCGGTCGTTCCGCGTGGAACCGGCGAAAACTGGATCCGTAAATACGCCGCCGACTCGCTGCCGGTCCATTCGGCGAGGACGGCGCTGTTCTCGGCGTTCAACCGTCGCGCCGGCGATCTGCAGGCGGAGCTGGACGAACTCGGCCGGATCTGGACGGATTGCATGCTGCGGCTGAACCCGAGCGCGATCTCCAAACTGCAGCGCATCGCGCAAACGCAGGACCGGATGCTGGCCAGAATGTATCAGCGCACGCCGGAGACCGCGCAGCCGGAGGAGGCGCAGGACTGACCCGCACCGGCCACGCCCGGTTCCGGTCTCTCATAAAGCGTTTACCTGTTTGCATTATTCGACTCTCGCTGGCGTTGTGACGGCATTGCGGAGCGGCCCTGTTCCGGAGCCGTGCGGGGCGACGCCGTCTGAAGGCGGGAGTGGATGGCGGGCTTTCCCAACGAGCCGTCGACGGGCAGACCGGACGAGCCCGATCCAGGGTTCGATCTTCCGGGCTACAGACTGCTGGTCAGCTCGCTGTTTTCGTCGCCGGGTTCGATCATTCCAGGGGGCATCGCGGGCATCCTGACGCCCTGGCTGTGCTGGCTTTCGACCGGCGCAGAGGTCTTCCTGGATCTGACCGTCGTCGTCGCCGTCGTCGTGGCGTTGCGGCTGCTGACCGTCGTGTCCTACCGCAGGCGCGACCATTCCGAGGATACGCGCGCCGAAACGTTGCGCTGGGATCGCGAGTATTTCCTCGGCGCGACCGTCTTCAGCGCCGTGCTGGGCTACAGCTGCTACGCGGCGCTGGCGCAGACGGACGATCCGGCCTCGCACATCACTTCGGTCGCCTCGACCATCGCACTGGCCTCCGGCTATGTCTCGCGCAACGCCGGGCGTCCGAAGTTCGTGGCGGTGCAGTTGCTGACCTTCTGCGTGCCGATGGCGTTCGGCCTGATCCAGGCCCACAACGTCTATTACCACTACATCGGCTATTTCACCTTTCTCTACGTGGCCGCCAACATCGCGATCACGAACTCGCTGCACCGCAACCTGCTGGCGCTGAGCGATGCGACGAAGCAGTCGAAGGCGCTGGCTTCGGCGCTGCATTCGCAGAATCTGACGCTGGACGCCGCCCTCAACACCATGATCCACGGGCTGGCGATGTTCGACCGCGATCTCAAGCTCGCGATCTGCAACGCGCCCCACGGCGCGCTTCTCGGCATCCCCGACACGCTGGCCTTGCCCGGAACGCCGCTGACCGCGATCGCGCGCTTCCTGGTCGAGCGTCGCGTCATCGGCGCGGACCAGACGCGCGACATGAGAAGTGCGCTCGTCGAAGTCCAGAAGACGCAGCAGACGCTCCGCCGCGAACTGCAGACCACCGGGGGGCGCGTGCTGGTCGTCACGATCGCGCCAGCGGCCGAGGGCGGCGTGCTGATGCTGACCGAGGACGCCACCGAGCGGAAGGCGACCGAGGCGCGCATCGAGCAGATGGCGCGCTTCGATGAACTCACCGGGCTCGCCAACCGCTTCGAATTCAACACCCATCTGGCCGAGGCCTTCGAGCGGCTCGACCGCACGGGAGACGGCTTCGCGCTGCTTTACGTCGATCTGGACGGCTTCAAGCAGGTCAATGACAGCCTCGGTCACGACATCGGCGACCGTGTCCTGATCGAAACCGCCTCCCGCTTGCGCGGCGCCATCCGCACCGGCGATCTGCTGGCGCGCTTCGGCGGCGACGAATTCGTGCTGATCCTGCCTTCCGCCAACCACGCCGTAGTGACGACGATCGCGCAGCGCATGATCGAGGCCATGGCGCGTTCCTTCGAGCTCGACGCCAAGACCGTCTATGTCACGGCCAGCATCGGCATCGCCATGGCGCCGGCTGACGGAGCCGCGCCGGCCGACCTGCTGCGGCACGCCGACACGGCGCTCTACAAGGCCAAGGCCGCCGGCCGCAACACGCTGACTTTCTTCAACCCGGCGATGGCCGACGAGATGCTCGACCGGCACGAGATCGAGGTCGATCTGCGCCGGGCGTGCGAGGCCGGCTCGCTCGAGCTTTTCTATCAGCCGATCGTCGATCTGAAGACGCAGGCCGTGGTGTCGCGCGAGGCGCTGATGCGCTGGCGCCATCCGACGCGCGGCATGGTCGCGCCGGGCATCTTCATTCCGATCGCCGAACGCTCCGGCCTGATCGCGGCCATGGGCGATTGGGCGATCCGCGAGGCCTGCCGGGAGGCCAGCTCCTGGCCGGATGGGACCGGCGTCTCGGTCAACATTTCGCCGCTGCAGTTCCGCGAGCCCCGGCGCATCGTCGAGACGGTCAAGAACGCGCTGCTGGTCTCCGGCCTCGCCTCGCAGCGGCTGACCCTGGAGGTCACGGAATCCCTGCTGATCGAGGACAACAAGGTTACGCTGGCGGTGATCGACGAGTTGCGCGGACTGGGCGTGAAATTCGCGCTCGACGATTTCGGCACCGGCTATTCGTCGCTGTCCTATCTGTCGACCTACCCGTTCGCGCAGGTCAAGATCGACCAGAGCTTCAGCCGCGACGTGCATGTCAACGAGGCTTCGAAAGCCATCATCGAGGCCGTCTGCCAGCTGGCTCGCCGGCTTTCGATGACGGTGGTGGTCGAGGGCATCGAAACCGATCAGCAGCGCATCGCGGTGCAGCTTCTCGGGGCCCAGCGCGCCCAGGGCTATCTCTTCGGCCGGCCGGAATCGATGGCCGCGGGCCGGGCCCATCCCGGCGGGGGCGGCCGGAAGATCGCCTGAAACTCGCCGCGCCGCCGGCGCCTCCCGAAGTCGCGGCCTCTCACGAGGTGGTGACGCGGCGATGCGCGACGGCGCGTCATCGCCTATCAAGGTGGCAGCCCGTCCCGGGCGCGGGAGGGCGAGGCCGATGACGAGACAGGGCGAGACGTCCGACAAGACCGGCCAGGAATCCGCGGGCAAGCCGGCCTGGCGCCGCTATCTTCCGCTGGCCGTGCTGGCGGGCGCCATGGCCGCCGCCTATGCCGCAGGTCTGCACCGCTATCTCAGTCTCGACGCGGTGGCCCAGCATCGCGACGCGTTGAAGCAGGCCGTTGAAGCGAACAGGTTCCTGGCGCTCGGATCGTATGCGCTCGCCTATACGGCCGCCGTGGCGCTGTCCTTCCCCGGAGCCACGCTGCTGACGCTGCTCGGCGGCTTCCTGTTCGGCGGCGTGCTCGGCGGCGCCGTCGCCGTCATCGCCGCGACGGCCGGCGCGATCTGCGTTTTCCTCGCGGCGAGCTCGGCCTTCGGCGAGAGCCTGGCGCGCAAGGCCGGCCCGGCGCTCGGGAAGGTTCTGGAGGGCTTCAAGGACGATGCGGCGTCCTATTTGCTGTTCCTGCGTCTCGTGCCGGCGTTTCCGTTCTGGCTGGTCAATCTCGCGGCGGCGCTGGGCGGCGTCGCGCTGCCGGTCTTCGCCTGGACCACGCTTGTCGGGATCATTCCGGGCACTGTCGCATTCTCGGTCGCCGGCGCCGGGCTAGATTCGGTCATCGCCGCGCAGGCGGCGGCGCGCGCCGGGCT
>JAKFWE010000041.1 GCA_021732895.1 Allobosea sp.
CCTGGACTGGGTCCAATCGCGCCGCTTTCCAGGCCGGATAGAGCGTCGCCAGCAGCGACAGGGTCAGCGCCATCGCGACCACGCTCGCGACCTCGCGCCAGTCGATCACCGAGGGGATGTCGGACAGGAACCGCACCGTGGGGTCCCAGAGATTGGCGCCGGTGACGAAATTCAGCGCGGCCATGATCGACTTGATGTTGTTGGCGAAGACGACGCCGAGCCCGAGCCCCGCCAGCGTGCCGAAGACGCCGATCGCCGCGCCGGTGATCAGGAAGACGCGCAGCACCGTGCCGGCGGAGGCGCCCATCGTGCGCATGATCGCGATGTCGGCGGTCTTGTCCTTCACCAGCATGATCAGGCCGGAGACGATGTTGAGCGCGGCGACCAGCACGATCAGCGCCAGGATGATGAACATGACGTTGCGCTCCACCTCGAGCGCATTGAAGAACGAGCGGTTGCGCTGGCGCCAGTCCGAGAGCGCCAGCGGTCGCGGTGCGTCGGCCTCGATCGCGTCGCGCACGGCCTGCGTCCGGTCCGGATTGTCGATGAAGATCTCGATGACGTTCACGTCGCCGTCGCGGTTGAAATAGGCCTGGCTTTCCGCCAGCGGCATGAACACGAAGGAGGCGTCGAATTCGGTCATGCCGATCTCGAACACGGCCTGGACCGGGTAGGCCTTGATCCGCGGCGCGGTGCCGAACGGCGTCGAGGCGCCGCGCGGCGAGACGAGCGTGATGGTGTCGCCCGCCTGGAGGCCGAGCGAATTGGCCAGGCGCTGGCCGATCGCGACCCCGCCGGCGGTGTCGAACCCGTCGAGCGTGCCGCGCCGGATGTTGCCGCCGACGAAGGGAATGGCCTTGATGTCGGCCTCGGAGACGCCGCGCACCAGAACGCCGCCATTGCCGACCTGCGACGAGGCGAGCGCCTGCCCCTCCACGAGAGGGATCGCGAGCTTGACGCCCTGGACCTGCCGCAGCCGCTGGGCGACCATGAGGTAATCGTCGAGCGGGCGGTCGATCGGCGTGACGAAGATGTGGCCGTTGACGCCGACGATCTTCTCCAGCAGTTCCTTGCGGAAGCCGTTCATCACCGACATCACGATGATCAGCGTGGCGACGCCGAGCAGGATGCCGAGAAACGAGAAGCCGGCGATCACCGAGACGAAGCCCTCGCGCCGGCGCGTGCGCAGGTATCGCCCGGCCAGCAGCCACTCGAATCCGGCGAACGGCGCGGTTCCCGTGGGCGGCGGCTTCGGCTTGCGGCCCGATTCGGGGATCGGCGCGGTCTCGGCGCTGGCGCTCACGCGGCTTTCTCCGGGAAGCGGGCCAGAGCGGCCTCGAGCGATATCTGCTCGCGTTCGCCGCCGGCGCGACGCTTGAGCTCGACCTTGCCCTCCGCCAGCCCCTTGGGACCGACGATGATCTGCCATGGCGCGCCGATCAGGTCGGCCGTCGCGAATTTCGCGCCGGGCCGGTCGTCGCGGTCGTCGTAGAGCGCGTCATGGCCCTTCGCCAGCAGCGCGCGGTAGAGCTGTTCGCAGGCGGCGTCCGTCGCGGCGTCGCCGGCCTTGAGGTTGAGGACCGCCATGTCGAACGGTGCGATCTCGTCAGGCCAGATGATCCCGGCCTCGTCGTGGCCGGCCTCGATCAGCGCGGCGACCAGCCGGCTCGGGCCGATGCCGTAGGAGCCCATGTGCACGGGCGTCTGCTGTCCGTCCGGTCCTGCCACAGTCGCGCCCATCGGCTCGGAATACTTGGTTCCGAAGTAGAAAATATGGCCGACCTCGATGCCCCGCGCCGAGACCCGGCTGTCGGCCGGCACCGCGCCGAACGCGGCGGCGTCGTGCATCTCGGAGGTCGCGGCGTAGAGGCTGGTCCAGCGCTCGACCAGCCCGCGCAGCCCGGCGACGTCGTCGAAATCTGTGTCGGCCGGCGGCGTCTCGAAATCGAGATAGTCCCTGTGGCAGAAGACCTCGCTCTCGCCCGTCGCGGCCAGCACGATGAACTCGTGGCTGAGATCGCCGCCGATCGGGCCGGTGTCGGCGCGCATCGGGATCGCCTTGAGGCCGAGCCGGGCGAAGGTCCGCAAATAGGCCGTGAACATGCGGTTATAGGCGTGGCGCGCGGCGGCCTGATCGATATCGAAGGAATAGGCGTCCTTCATCAGGAACTCGCGCCCGCGCATCACGCCGAAACGCGGCCTGACCTCGTCGCGAAACTTCCACTGGATATGGTAGAGGTTCAGCGGCAGGTCCTTGTACGAGCGGACATAGGACCGGAAGATGTCGGTCACCATCTCCTCGTTGGTCGGGCCGTAAAGCATCTCCCGGTCATGCCGGTCCCTGATCCGCAGCATTTCCTTGCCATAGGCCTCGTAACGCCCGCTCTCGCGCCACAGATCGGCCGACTGCACCGTCGGCATCAGGATCTCGATCGCGCCGGAGCGGTTCTGCTCCTCGCGCACGACGCGGTTGATCTTGTCGAGCACGCGCAAGCCGAGCGGCAGCCACGAATAAATCCCGGCCGCCTGCTGGCGGATCATGCCGGCGCGCAGCATCAACCGGTGCGAGACGATCTCGGCATCCTTGGGCGTGTCGCGCAGCAGCGGCAGGAAATAGCGGGAGAGGCGCATGGAGACACTCGTCGGGGAAAACGCGCACCGCTCGCGCGGGCTTGAGTCGGTCTGGTCAACCCAGACAACATTGCAGGCGCGCGAAGGCAAGCCAAGGCGGCCAGGCGCCGCCGGCCACGCCGCGAGCCGTCAGCGCGGCGCGAATTTCGCCCGGAGTTCGGCGTTGACCGACGCGGGCACGAAGGCCGCGACGTCGCCGCCCATGCCGGCGATCTGCCGCACCAGCGTCGCGGTGATGTGGCGCACAGGGGCGGAAGCCGGCAGGAACACGGTCTGGAGCTCGCCGTCCATGGCCTCGTTCATCCCCGCGAGCTGCATCTCGTAATCGAAATCGGTGGCGTCGCGCAGGCCGCGGATCATCAGCGTCGCGCCGGCTCGCCTGGCCGCGCGGACGGTCAGATTGTCGAAGGTGACGACCTCGATCGCGACGCCGGCCTGCGCCCCGATCGGGCCGGCGACCCTTTGCAGGAGCGTCGCCCGCTCTTCGGCCGTGAAGATCGGCGTCTTGCCCGGATGGACGCCGATGGCGAGCACCAGCCTGTCGCAGAGCCGGCAGGCGGCGGCGATGACGTCGACATGGCCATTGGTGACGGGATCGAACGATCCGGCGTAGAAGGCGGTGCGGCTCATGGCGCAGCGTTAGCGGCTCGGCAGGCCGGCCACAAGTGCCGGACCGGTTTCAGCTTTCAGGCGGCGCGCAGCTTCAGGCCGCGCGCACCTGCGCGATGAACTGATCGACGCGCGTCTTCAGCGCCTGGGACAGCCCGGTCAGTTCGCTGGCGGCGTCGAGCACGGCGGTCGCCGCGGCCGATGTCTGCTGCGACGCGCTCGAGACCAGGCTGGTCGCCTCGCCGATGCGGGCGAACTCCTCCGTCGCCGCGCCGACATCGGCCACCATCGCATGGGTCACGCCGCGCTGGCGGCGCATCGTTTCGGTTGTCGCTGCGACATCGCCGGTCAGCCCTCCGATCATCTCCCGAATGCCGGAAATGGCGTCCACGGTCGCAGCCGTCGCCTGGTTCATGGCCGCGATCTGGCGCGAGATGTCGTCGATGGCGCGCGCCGTCTGGCCCGACAGGCCCTTCACCTCCGAGGCCACGACGGCGAAGCCTCGCCCCGCCTCGCCCGCTCTCGCCGCCTCGATAGTGGCGTTCAGCGCGAGCAGGTTGGTCT
>JAKFWE010000042.1 GCA_021732895.1 Allobosea sp.
GAAGCCAGAACCGTCGAGGCGACATGGCGAAAGCTCGGCGATCTGCTCCAGCTCGTCTCGCCAGACGAATGCGCAAACTACCTCGTCAATGCAGGCTACGCTTCCGTGTAAATGAAGCGTGCTCTAGGAGGCGCCGAAAAGCCCGGCGGCGCCCGCCATGACGTTCAGCCTCACGCCGCCTTCCTGCGCTCGGCGATCCGGGTCAGATCGGTCAAAAGCCGACGTGTGCCCTTGAGCCGCTGCTCCGCCGTCTCGAAATCGTCGATGAAGACGACGCGCATGTCGGGGCGCACCTTCGCCAGCGTGCCGATCTTGGCGACATAGGAGACCAGCCCCTCGGGATTGGCGAACTCGTTGTCGCGGAAAGAGACGATGACGCCCTTCGGGCCGGCCTCGACCTTCTCGACATTGGCGCGCTTGCAGAGCGCTTTGATCGCGACGATCTCCAGAAGCTGCTGGACCTCCTCCGGCAGCGGTCCGAAGCGATCGACCAACTCCGCGCCGAAGGACTGGAGGTCGCCATCGTCGTCCATGGTCGAGAGGCGCTTGTAGAGCGTCAGCCTCAGCGTCAGGTCGGCGACGTAATGCTCGGGGATCATCACCGGCGCGCCGATCTGGATCGCCGGCGACCATTGCGTCGTGCTCTCGAAATCGACGCCCGATTTCAGCGCCGCGACCGCCTCCTCCAGCATCTGCTGATAGAGTTCGTAGCCGACCTCCTTGATGTGGCCGGACTGCTCGTCGCCGAGCAGGTTGCCGGCGCCCCTGATGTCGAGATCGTGGCTGGCGAGCTGGAAGCCGGCGCCGAGCGTATCGAGAGATTGCAGCACCTTCAGCCGGCGCTCGGCCTGTTCGGTCAGCTTGCGGTTGGCCGGAAGGGTGAAGAGAGCATAGGCGCGCACCTTCGAGCGGCCGACGCGGCCTCGAAGCTGGTAGAGCTGCGCCAGGCCGAACATGTCGGCGCGGTGGACGATCAGCGTGTTGGCGGTGGGGATATCGAGGCCCGATTCGACGATGGTGGTCGAGAGCAGCACGTCGTACTGGCCCTCATAGAAGGCCGTCATCACGTCCTCGAGCTGGCCCGCCGCCATCTGGCCGTGGGCGATGCCGACCTTGGCCTCGGGAACCTGCTTGTCGAGGAAATCCTTGACGTCGGCGATGTCCTCGATGCGCGGCACGACATAGAAAGAGCGTCCGCCGCGATAGCGTTCGCGCAAAAGCGCCTCGCGCACGATCAGCGGGTCGAAGGGTGTCACGAAGGTGCGCACCGCCAGCCGGTCGACCGGCGGCGTCGCGATGATCGAGAGCTCGCGCACCCCGGTCATGGCGAGCTGGAGCGTGCGCGGTATCGGCGTCGCGGTCAGCGTCAGCATATGCACCTCGGCGCGGAACTCCTTCAGCCGCTCCTTGTGGCCGACGCCGAAATGCTGCTCCTCGTCGACGATGACGAGGCCGAGATCCTTGAACTCGATCGCCTTGCCGAGCAGCGCATGGGTGCCGACGACGATGTCCAGCGTGCCATCCTTCACGCCCGCCTTCACCGCCTTGAGGTCCTGCGCGCCGACGAAGCGCGAGGCCTGGCCGACATTGACCGGCAGCCCCGAAAAGCGCTCGGCGAAGTTGCGGTAGTGCTGACGCGCGAGCAGCGTCGTCGGCACGACCACCGCAACCTGCTTGCCGTTCAGCGCGCAGGCAAAGGCGGCCCTGAGCGCCACTTCCGTCTTGCCGAAGCCGACATCGCCGCAGACGAGCCGGTCCATCGGCCGGCCCGCCGCCATGTCGTCGAGCACGGCGTCGATCGTCGCCTGCTGGTCCTCGGTCTCCTCGAAGGGGAAGCGCGCGCAGAACTCGTCATACAGCCCGGCCTGCGGGATCAGGCGCGGCGCTTCCTTCAGGGCGCGGGCGGCCGCGATCGCGATCAGCTTGCCGGCCATCTCGCGGATGCGCTGCTTGAGCTTGGCCTTGCGGGCCTGCCAGCCGCCGCCGCCGAGACGGTCGAGCGCGACCTCGGTATCCTCCGAACCGTAGCGCGACAGCAGCTCAATGTTCTCGACCGGCAGGAAGAGCTTCGCCTCCGCCGCGTAGTGGATTTCGAGGCAGTCATGCGGCGCGCCGGCTGCCGTGATCGTGCGCAGCCCGATGAAGCGGCCGATGCCGTGATCGACATGGACGACGAGGTCACCGGGGGAAAGCGAGGACAGCTCGGCGATGAAATCCTGCGGCCGCCGCGACTTCTTCCGTGGGCGGACGAGACGGTCGCCCAGAATGTCCTGTTCGCCGATGACGGCGAGCCTGCCGGCCTCGAAGCCCGTCTCGAAACCCCAGACCGCGAGCGCGACCGTGCCGGGCTTGAGATCGAAGGCGGCGCGCAGGGAGCCCGTGATCTGCACTGTCTTGAGGCCGTGATCGGCCAGCACATGAGCCAGTCGCTCGCGCGAGCCCTCCGACCACGCCGCGAGGATGACGCGCTTGCCGTCCTTCTCCAGCGCCTTCACATGGGCGACCGCCGCGTCAAAGACGCTGCCGGCATTGTCAGCGCGTTCGGCGGCAAAGCCGCGGCCCGGCCGCGCGCCGAGGTCGACGATCAGCTTGCCCTCGCTGTCGGGTAGCTGGAACGGCGTCAGCGCGGCGACGCCGATCTGGTCGATCACGGCGCGCCAGTCGGCCGGCGAGAGATAGAGCGCGTCGGGCTTCAGCGGCTTGTAGGGCACGCCTCCGGCGCTCGGCTGCTCCATCGCCGTCCTGCGGGCGCCGTAATAGTCCTTGATCTGGCTGAAGCGCTCCCCGACGGCGTCCTCGGCCTGATGGTCGAGCACCAGCGGCACATCGGGCAGATAGGCGAAGAGCGTGTCGAGCCGGTCGCTCAGCAGCGGCAGCCAGTGCTCCAGCCCGGCCGGGCGGCGGCCCTCGCTGACCGCCTCGTAGAGCGCATCGTCGCGTCCCGGCGCGCCGAAGGTCGCGATATAGCTCTGGCGAAAGCGCTTGATGCTCTCGCTCGTCATCTGCGCCTCGGACATCGGCACGAGGTCGAGCCCGCGCATCTGCCCCGTCGTGCGCTGCGTCTCGGGATCGAAGGTGCGGATCGATTCGAGCGCATCGCCGAAGAAGTCGAGCCGGATCGGCGCCGGCATGCCCGGCGGGTAGAGATCGACGATGCCGCCCCGGACCGCGAACTCGCCGGTCTCGCGCACGGTCGAGGTCCGAAGGTAACCGTTCATGTCGAGCCAGCGGGCGAGCTGGTCGGTGTCGACCATGTTTCCGGGCGCAGCCGAAAAGCTTTCCGAGGCCACCTTGGCGAAGGCCGGCACGCGCTGGAGCGCGGCGTTGACGGTCGTCAGCAGCAGACGCGGCTTGTCGCCGGACTTGGTCTTCGCCAGCCGCGACAAAGTCGTCATGCGATGGGCGACGATGCTCGGGGCGGGCGAGACCCGGTCATAGGGCTGGCAGTCCCAGGCCGGAAACGACATCACCTCGAGATCGGGCGCGACGAATTGCAGCGCGTTCTCAAGCACCTGCAGGCGTTGCCCGTCGCGCGCGACGAAGACAAGCATCGCCGCGCCCTGCGCCTTCTTCGCCCGGGCGCGCGTGAGGTCGGCGAGCAGGATCGCGTCGAACCCGTCCGGAACCGAGGCAAGCACCGGCTTGTCGCCGCGGTTCAGCGCGTCGAGGATACGGTCGAGCTGGAGTTTGGCGAGCTGGGCGGGAGGCGCGATGCTCATGCTGTCAGTTCGTCTTCTCGATCATCATCGGTTGTCATCCCGGACAAGCGGCGAAGCCGCGCCGATCCGGGATCCATTCC
>JAKFWE010000233.1 GCA_021732895.1 Allobosea sp.
GTGACGGCGGCCGCAGTCAAATCCACGACGCAAGGGTGAACCGGCGATGCTGAGCAATCCGACCTTCTGGGTCCTGATCGCCACCGCGATCTTCGTCGGCCTCGCCATCTACATGGGCGCGGCCAAGGCCGTGGCGGCGGCGCTCGACAAGCGCGGCGAGATGATCGCCGCAGAACTGGCGGAAGCACGCCGCCTGCGCGAGGAGGCCTCCGCGCTGCTCGCCGCCTATGAAAGCAAGCGCAAGGCGGCCGAGGCGGAAGCCGCCGCGATCGTCAGCGCCGCGCGCGAGGAGGCCGAACGGCTGGCCCGCGAGGCGGAGGGCAAGCTCAGCGATTTCGTCGCCCGCCGGACCAAATCGGCCGAAGAGAAAATCGCGTTGGCCGAAGTCCAGGCCGAGGCCGAAGTGCGCGGCGCGGCGGCGGAAGCCGCGACGCGGGCCGCCGAGGCCATCCTGCGCAGCCAGGTGGACGGCAAGACCGGGGATGCGCTGTTCGCCTCCGGTCTGGAAGAGGTCCGGGCCAAGCTGAACTGAGTTCCGGTCGGCCGCAAGATCCGGCGATCCCCGGGAAACGAGGCCGCGGTCGACGAGATCGCGGCCTTTCCGCTTGTCAGTCCCGTCAGTTCAATGCGGCGGCGGCCGGGCGCGGAACCGGCAAGGGGGCCGCTTTCGCCTCCGGCTTCGGGCGCGGCTTGCGGGCCGCGATCGTCGAGGTGACGATGCCCTGGGGCGTGTCGAGCCCGTAGATGTCCTCGCGGAACTGGACGAGGCCATCGCCGCTTTGCCAGCCGGTGAGGTAGACCCAGGCCACAGGCACCGGCTTCTTCAGCGCGATGTTCTTGCGCTCGCCTTTGGCGATCTCGGCCTCGATCGCCGGTTCGGTCCATTCCGTGCCTTCGAGCAGCCAGGCGGCGAGATCGCGCACGCCCTCGACCCTGGCGCAGCCGGAGGAGTTGAAGCGAAGATCGGAGCGGAACAGCGTCTTCTTCGGCGTGTCGTGGAGGAAGACCGCCTCGCCGTTGGGCATGTCGATCTTGAGCTGGCCGAGCGCGTTCAGCGGCCCGGGATCCTGACGCACGGTGAAATAGGGCGCCTTCAGATTGGCCCAGTCGACGGTCGCCGGATCGATCTCGCGATTTTCCGCGCCGAGCAGCTTCATATGCGATTTCGCCAGGAAATCCGGCTCCTTGCGCATCTTGGGAATGATGTCGGCCTTCACGATGGAGGTCGGCGCCGTCCAGTATGGATTGAGGTTGATCGAGGTGATGCTGGCCTGCAGCACAGGAGACGGCCTGTCGGCCCGGCCGACGACGGCGAGATGGCGGCGCTGGACGACGCCGTTCTCGACGGCCTCGACGCTGGCGCCAGGAATGTTGACCACGACATAGCGCCCGGCGAAGACGAAGCCGTTGCCCTTCAGGCGCTCGAGCGTGGCGGTGAGCTGGTTCAGCCTGACCTCGACGGGCACGTTCAGCGCCTTCAGCGTCAGCCGGCCGACACTACCGAGCGTGGACAGGCCGTGGCGCTGCTGGAAGCGTTGCACGGCGGCGACCACGGCCTCGTCATAGATGTCGCCCTGCAGCAATGCTGGCGGGAGGTCGCCGCTCAGCATCAAGCGGTGCTTCAGCGCCATCACATCCGGACCTTGCGCGTCGAGCCTGAGCGCCATGACCGAGGACGGCACCTTCGGCCAGCCGCCACGATTGGCGATGTCCTCATGGGCGATCAGGGCTTCCAGCGTGCGGTCATAGGTGTTGGGGCCGTAGCTCGGCTCGTTGGCGCGTGCGCCGGCAACGCCCAGCAGGAGCGCGAAGGCTGTGGCAATCGAGGTCTTGACGAAACGCACGGGCATGGACCGATCCGGGACAGCGCCAGAGGCGCATGAGCGGAGCATCCCTCGCACATGGTCAAGGAAGCCTTAAGGCTGGACGGGAAATGACGTTTCGGCATGTTGCTGGGAGCGCGCTTGTCCGCCCGGACACCGATGACTATTATGACCTTAATAGTCATAAATGATGGAGGCACGCATGAGTGTTGCGGTGAAGGAAACTTGGACTGTAGCGAGCGCCAAGGCACGTTTCTCCGAATTGATCGAGAAAGCCAGATCAGATGGTCCGCAAACCGTCACGCGCAATGGCAAGCCTGCGGTCGTTCTGGTGTCATCCGAGGAGTGGGAGCGCAGGATGCGCCCGAAGGAAACCCTCGGCGAGTTCTTCATGAATTCACCGTTGCGTGGGTCTGGCATCGATCTGGCGAGACTTAACGATCAGCCGCGCGAAATTGATCTCGAATGATACTGCTCGACACGAACGTCATCTCGGAGACGACAAAGCCCATTCCGGATGCAAGCGTCCTGCGTTTCCTGAGCGAGCAGGAGCACAAGCTTCATCTCAGTGTCCTGACTTTGGCCGAACTACACAGAGGTGCAGCGCTGCTTCAACCGGGCAGGCGCCGCGACGTGCTTTTCAGATGGATCGCGATTGATCTCCCCGACCGCTTTGCGGGGCGCATCTTATCGGTCGGTCAGGAGGAAGCCCCAATCTGGGGAAAGCTTATGGTGCAATCCCGTAGACATGGGCTCAACCTTCAAACGATGGATAGCCTCATCGCTGCAACAGCCTTGGCGCATGAGTTCACCCTCGCGACACGCAATCGCAAACACTTTGGCGGTATCGGCTTGACCTTGATCGATCCGTGGTCGGGCTGAACCGAGTACGCCCTACTCCGCCGCCTCCGCGATCGGCATCGGCGCGACCCATTTCAGCACCGGCTGCCGCGCGGCGCGCGTCTCGTCGAGCCGGCGCAGCGGCGCATGGTGCGGCGCTCCCGTGAAGCGGGCCTTGTCGTCGCCCTTCGCCGCCATGGCGAGGTCGCGCAAGGTGGCGATGAAGAGGTCGAGCGAGGCCTTCGATTCCGACTCGGTCGGCTCGACCAGCATCGCGCCATGGACCACGAGGGGGAAATACACCGTCATCGGGTGATAGCCCTCGTCGATCATCGCCTTGGCGAAATCGAGCGTGGTGACGCCGGTCCCCTTCAGCCATTCGTCGTCGAACAGCGCCTCGTGCATCGAGGGATGGTCGGGGAAGGGCAGCGACATCAGGTCGGAGAGGCCGGCGCGGATGTAGTTGGCGTTCAGCACCGCGTCCTCGGAGGCCTGTTTCATCCCGTCGGCGCCATGGCTGAGCATGTAGGCGAGCGCGCGGACATACATGCCCATCTGGCCATGGAAGGCGGTCATCCGGCCAAAGGGCGCGGCGCCTTCGGGAGCGTCTGCCGCATGCTCGACGAGGCGCGGCCGGCCGTTCTCGACGTGGATGAACGGCGCCGGCGCATAGGGCGCGAGCCGCTCCGACAGAACCACCGGCCCCGCGCCCGGCCCGCCGCCGCCATGGGGCGTCGAGAAGGTCTTGTGCAGGTTGATGTGCATGGCGTCGACGCCGAGATCGCCGGGCCGCGCCTTGCCGACGATGGCGTTGAAGTTCGCGCCGTCGCAGTAGAAATAGGCGCCGGCCTCGTGCATCGCGGCGGCGATCTCGACGATCTGCGGCTCGAAGATGCCGCAGGTGTTGGGGTTGGTCAGCATGATCGCCGCGACGTCCGGCCCCAGCAGCGCCCTGACGTCGTCGACCGCCACCGTGCCGTCGTCGCGCGCCGGCACCGATTTCACCACGAAGCCGATCAGGACGGCCGTGGCCGGGTTGGTGCCGTGCGCCGATTCCGGCACGAGCACGATTTTGCGGGTCTCGCTTTCGCCCCTGGCGGCGATGGCGGCCTTGATCGCC
>JAKFWE010000062.1 GCA_021732895.1 Allobosea sp.
GGCGAAGGGGAAAATCTCGGCGTCGGCTTCGACGAAGAAGTCGAAAGGGTTGATGATCGAGAGTTCGGTGACGAGATCGACCTCGATGCGGAACTCCGTCACCGGCTCCGGGAAGACGAAGCGCGCAAGCCAGTTGCCGCTCGGGTCCTGCTGCCAGTTCACGAAATGCTCGGGCGGGCTGACCTTGAGCGAATAGCTGTTGATTCCTGCCCGGCAATGCGGCGCGGGGCGCAGCCTGATGATCTGGGGCCCCAGCGTGACCGGCCGGTCGTAGCGGTAATGCGTGACGTGGTTGAGCGCGGCGATGATGGCCAAGGGCTTGAAACCTGATTGTCGAGGCGGGGCGGACGCCGGGCCAGCCCACGTTAGCGGCGCGCGCCGGGGTCGCAAAGCCGCAAGATGTCGGACGGCCTGCCGCGAGAACGTACGAATGCCCAATTTGCAGGCTGGCCGCGCATCCGGTCCCTGCAAGTGCGCCTCGCGGGATCATCGCTGTTTGGCGCGACGGCGAAACCGTCTAAGTCTCGTCGCGGCCGCGTGCGTGTCGGCCGCTGTCGTCCCCCCGGAGTGAGAGCCCCATGGATGCCGTCGTCGATCGCGCCGTCAAGCCGGAAGCCGCGCCGCAGCGCACGCCGGTGCCCCCGTTCGATCTGGTGATTTTCGGAGCCAGCGGCGATCTCGCCCTGCGCAAGCTTTTCCCGGCCCTGGCCCAGCGCAATCAGGAGGGCGTGCTGCCGGAGGAGAGCCGCATCCTGGCGGTGGTGCGCAAGAGCGAGGACATGACCGGCCTGCCCGAGGCGATCGGCGCGAAGCTCGCCGGTTCGGGCCTGTCGCGGGACCGCGTCGAGACGTTCCTCTCACGGCTGACCATGGTGCAGGTCGATGCGGTGAGGCCCGAGACCTATGGCCGGCTGATGCAGGCGCTGGGCGAATCGGAACGCGTGCGCTCGTTCTACCTCTCGACCCCGCCCGACCTCTTCATTCCGATCTGCGAGAACCTCGCGGCGGCCGGCATCCTGACGCCGACCTCGCGGGTCATCCTCGAAAAGCCGCTCGGCCGCGATCTCGCCTCGGCGCGGGCGATCAACGATGCGGTCGCCGCCATCCTGCCGGAGGACCGGACCTACCGGATCGATCATTATCTCGGCAAGGAAACCGTGCAGAACCTGCTCGTGCTGCGCTTCGCCAACACCCTGTTCGAGCGCTCCTGGTCGAGCCGCGACATCGACAACGTCCAGATCACCGTCGCCGAGACCGTCGGCCTCGAGGCCCGCGCCGGCTATTACGACAAGGCCGGCCATTTGCGCGACATGGTGCAGAACCATGTCCTGCAACTGCTTTGCCTGTTCGCCATCGAGCCGCCCAACACGCTGGAGGCCGACGCGGTGCGCGACGAGAAGGTCAGGGTGCTGAAGGCGCTGCGCCCGATCGTCGGCCCCGATGTGCTGCGCGCCACCGTTCGGGGCCAGTATGGCCCCGGCATGGAGGGCGGCAAGCGCGTCAGCGGTTACGCCGAGGAGCTCGGCCAGGCGAGCGACACCGAGACCTTCGTCTCGATCCGCTGCGAGCTCGACACCTGGCGCTGGGCCGGCGTGCCGATCTATCTGCGCACCGGCAAGCGCATGCCGCAGCGCTACTCCGAGATCGCCGTCACCTTCAAGCCGGTGCCGCACTCGATATTCGGCGGGGGCGGCTCAGGCTCCGGCCGGCTCGACGCCAACCGTCTGGTGATCCGGCTCCAGCCCGACGACGGCGTGCAGTTGCAGCTGATGATGAAGGTGCCCGGCTCCGGCAAGCTCAAGATCGTGCCGCGCCAGCTCGACCTGCGCTACGAGACCGCGTTCGGAGTGCGCTCGCCAGACGCCTATGAGCGGCTGCTGACCGACGTCATCCGCGGCGACCAGACCCTGTTCATGCGTCGCGACGAGGTCGAGCAGGCCTGGGCCTGGATCGACCCGATCCTCGCCGGCTGGCAGGAGTTCTATCCGCAGCCGCACCGCTACGCCGCCGGTTCCTGGGGCCCGTCGCAGGCGATCGGGCTGATCGAGCGCGACGGCCGCTCCTGGGCCGATCCGGATTTCGACGAATGAGCGCCGGCTCCATCGCCTGGCATCGGTTCGAGACGCTCGCAGACGCCTCCGAGGCGCTCGCTGAGGCGGTCGCGGTCAGGCTGCGCATCGTGGTCGAGGCGCGGGGCGCGGCGCTGCTGGCCGTGCCGGGCGGGACGACGCCTGCGCGGTTCCTGGCGGCGCTCGGCGACCATGCTCTCGCCTGGGACAGGGTCACGGTGCTGCCGACGGACGAGCGGTTCGTGCCGCCGGGCGATCCGGCCTCGAACGAGGCGATGATCCGGGCGGCTTTCGCGCCGCTGCGACGCGGCGAGACGGGGTTCGTCTCGTTCCATGCCGATGGCGACCTCGCGGCGGCCGCGCGCGCGGCCGATGCGGCGCTGGCGCGCCTGCCGCCCATCGACATCGTGGTCAGCGGCATGGGCGCGGACGGGCACGTCGCCTCGCTCTTTCCCGGCGATGCCGCCGCGCTCGGCGCCGGCGCGGCGATCCATGCGGTCGCGGCGCGCCCCGCCGCCCCGCCGCCGCGGATTTCCCTGTCGCCGTCCCGGCTGGCGTCCGCGCCCTACGCCGCGCTGCTGGTCGCGGGGGCCGAAAAGGCGCAGATTCTGGCGACGGCGCAGGAACTGCCGGGCGCCTACCCGGTCGGGCTCCTGCTCGGCCGCCCGCTGGGGCTTGACATCTACTGGGCGCAAGCCTGACGCCATGGCAAACCGGGGACGAACGAGGGACCATGTCGGACGAAGCTGAGATCGCGCGGCTCGCAGCCTGCGGCGTCGTGCCCGTCGTCGTCATCGAGGACGCGCATCTCGCCGCCCCGCTGGCGCGCGCCCTGCTCGCCGGCGGCGTCGACGTCGTCGAGGTCACCTTGCGCAGCGCTGCGGCGATGGCGGCGCTGGAGACGATCGCACGCGAGGTTCCCGACATCCTGGCGGTGGCCGGCACGGTGGTCACGCCGGCGCAGGTGGTCGAGGTGCGGCAGGCGGGCGCGCAGGCGGTGGTCAGCCCCGGCTTCTCGGAGGCCGTCGATGATGCGATGCGCGCCGCCGGCCTGCCCTGGCTGCCCGGCGTCGCGACGGCGTCCGACTGCATGCGGGCGGTCGCGTCGGGCCGCCTGACCTGCAAGTTCTTCCCGGCCGAGCAGGCCGGCGGCACGGCTGCCCTGAAGGCGCTCTCCGGCCCGTTCCCGCAGATCAGGTTCTGCCCGACCGGCGGCGTCAGCCTCGGCAACCTCGCCGACTATCTGGCCCTGAAGCAGGTTCTCTGCGTCGGCGGCTCCTGGCTGGCGCCGGCCGACGCCATCGCCGCGCGCGACTGGGCCCGGGTGACGAAGCTGGCGCGGGAAGCGCGCGAGGCGGTGAAGGGGCTGCGGGGGTGACGCGCGTGATGCCCTGGACAAGCGCGAGCCTGACTGCGCCTACGCCAGCCGCTCCACCACGCACTCCGCGATCGCCAGCGAACTGGTAAGCCCCGGGCTTTCGATGCCGAGCAGGTTGACCAGCCCCGGCACGCCATGGACGGCCGGCCCGTCGATGCGGAAATCCGGCATCGGCTCGCCCGGCCCGTGCAGCTTCGGCCGTATGCCGGCGTAATCCGCGACCAGCGCGCCATCGGGAAGGGCCGGCCAGTAGGTCCGGATCGCCGCGTAGAAGCTCTCGGCGCGGCCGGCGTCGACGATCAGGTCCTGGTCGTGGCCGACCCATTCC
>JAKFWE010000389.1 GCA_021732895.1 Allobosea sp.
GCTGATCCTGCTCGGCGCGCTCTTCCTGTCCAAGGTCGTGGCGCGGCTCGGCATCCCGGCCGCGACTGCGGGCGCGATCGCCCAGGCCGGCCTGCACCCCTACATGCTGATCCTGCTGCTGATGATCGTCTACCTCGTGCTGGGCACGGTGCTGGACGGCCTGTCGGCCATCGTGATGACGCTGTCGGTGACGCTGCCCCTCGTGGTCCAGGCCGGCTACGACCCGATCTGGTTCGGCGTCTTCCTCGTCATCACGGCCGAACTGGCGCAGGTCTCGCCGCCGGTCGGCATCAACCTTTCGATCATCCAGAATCTGACCGGCTACTCGCAGAATCGCGTCGCTTATTCCTCGCTGCCCTTCTGCCTCATCCTGCTGGGCTTCACCGCGCTGATCACCGTGTTTCCGGAGATCGTCACCTTCGGGCCGAAGCTGCTGAAGTGAGCCGCGTCAATGCTCCGCCAGCAGCGAGCCCCAGCCATGGACCTTGTCCATGATGCCGTTCTGGCGCAGCGCCCACCAATAGGTGGCGGTGTTGATCGCGATGACCGGCTTGTCGAGCCAGAACTCGGCCAGCGCCGCGACCCGCGCCATGGCGAGGTTGGTGCCGACCTGGACGATGGCCTCGACCTGGGGATCGTTCACGTCGATGATCGCGTCGCGCAACGCCTGCTCCGAGACATGCGCGATCTCGACCGGCGACGGGCAGCGCAGGCCCTTGAGCGCGACGACCTCGAAGCCGCAATCGCCGAAGAAGCGCCTGACCTGCGTATCGCCGATCGGCATGTAGGGCGTGATCACGGCGATGCGCCGGATCGCGCCGTAGCGCTTCAGCGCCGCCTGGCAGGCGTCGGAACCCATCGCGATCGAAAGGCCGGCGCGCTCCTCGACGCGCTTCTGCAGCACGACAGAACCTTCCAGACCGTCCCAGAAGGTCTCGGCCGACATGCCCATGATCAGCGCGTCGGGCCGGCAGGTGACGACCCGGTCGACCGCCAGCATCAGCTCGGCGCGGATATCGTCCATCAGCTTGCTGAAGTCGGCGTCGCTTTCGAGCCTGCGGTCGGGAATGAAGATGCGGGCGAAATGATTGGTCACGCCATGGGGACGGAAGGCGTCGAATTCGGGCTGCACCGAAGTGTTGGTCGAGGGCGCGATGACGCCGAATTTTCTGCGGAAACCGAGTGTGTCGACCATCACTGCCAGTCCTTTGCGAATCGTCGGAGAGATCAGGCCGGCTGTGCGCGGTAATGCGCGATCACCGCGTCGCGCGGCATCAGGTCGGCGTATTTCTGGGCCATGTCGAAGAGATTGGCCTCGTGGGGCCCGAGCGCGCGGTCGCCGACGCAGTCGGTGACGACGATCGTCCGGAAGTTATGGCTCAGCGCATCGACGACGCTGGCGCGCACGCAGCCCGAAGTGGTGCATCCGGCGACCAGCACGGTGTCGACGCCACGATAGGCGAGCCAGCTCGCCAGCTCGCTCTGAAAAAAGGCGCTGGCCTGGCGCTTGTCGAGGACGAGCTCGCCCGGCGAGGGCGCGAGCTCGGGCACGATCTGGGCGCTGGGGCTGTCGGCTGTGAGCCCGCGCAGGCCCGGAGCCTTGAGCGCGAAGACGCCGGCGTCCGAGCCGTCGGCCTTGTAGATCACGCGCGTATGGGCGACCGGCCAGCGCTGGCGGCGCGCCTCCATCAACAGCGGCACAGTGGCTGCGACGGCGTCGGCGATGTTGCCGCCGCCGAAGACGGCCGGATCGGTGAAGCCGACGACGAAGTCGACGATCAGCAGCGCCGGCCGCCGCCCGAGCCCGACCGGGTTGGCGAAGTTCTGCCGCTTGTAGATTTCGCTCTCGTCGCTCAACCCGCTGCTCCTGGCGCTTGCGCGAACGCCCGCTGCGGCTATGCTACACATCCAGTTTGTCCGGACAAATAGGAAGTCGCGTGGCCGCCGAAGAATCGTCATCCGTCTATGGCGGCCGGGCCCGGCTCGGCATTGTCGTGCCGACGACGAACACGGTCAACGAGCCGGAATGGTGGTCGCTGCTGCCGGTGGGGGTGAGCCTCCATGTCGCGCGCATGCCGCTCCATCTCGGGCACGATCCTAAGGGCGATCTGCCCGAGGCGCTGGCGCAGGCGCTCGACCAGCTCAGGCCGGCGCGGCTCTCGGTCGCGGCCTATGCCTGCACCGCAGGCTCGCTCGTGCTGCCGCCGCGGGCGATGAGCGATCGGATCGCGGCGCGGATCGGTAGTCCGGCGCTGACCACGGCCGAGGCGCTTGTGCTCGCTCTGAGGGCGCTCGGGGCGAGTCGGATCGCGGTCGCCACACCCTATGGCGAGACGTTGAACGGACACGAAGCGCGGTTCCTGAAGGCCTGCGGCTTCGACGTCGCCGCCATCGCCGGGCTGGGCCATGGCGAGGGCGGCGCGCATGAGTTCGCCGCCATCGCGGCGACGCCGCTCGCCGCGGTCGCCGAGCATGTGCGAGCGGTCGTCGCCCGGGCCGGACGGATCGACGCGGTGCTGATCAGCTGCACCGATTTTCCGAGCCTGCCGCTGATCGCGCCGCTGGAGGCGGAGCTCGGCGCGCCGGTGGTGACGTCGAACAGCGCCGGCCTTTGGGCCTGCCTGCGGCGCGCCGGCGCCGACGATGCGCCTGCCGCCGGCGGCCGCCTTTTCTCCCTGCCTGCCGCCGCTGCGCAAGCGGCCTGAACCTTCGGAGAGATCATCATGGTCGGCACCGTCAAGCAGGTCGGCGAGAACCGCTTCCGCGAAGGGTTCGGGCGCTTCTATGAGGATTTCGAGGTCGGGCACATCTATGAGCACCGGCCGAACCGCACCATCACCCAGACCGAGAATATCTGGTTCACGCTGCTGACGATGAACACACACCCGATGCATTTCGACGAGGAATACGCCAAGCATTCCGAGTTCGGCCGCTGCATCATCGCTTCTCCCTTCACGCTCTCGGTGCTGGTCGGGATGAGCGTCACCGATGTCAGCCAGCGCGCCATCGCCAATCTCGGCTGGAGCGAGATCAGGATGACGCACCCGCTGTTCGCCGGCGACACGCTGTCGGGCGAAACCGAGGTGCTGGCCAAGCGCGAAAGCGCCTCGCGGTCGAACGCCGGCGTCGTCACGGTCAAGACGCGCGGCTTCAACCAGAACGGCGTGGTCGTCTGCGAGTTCGAGCGAACCGCGCTGATCGCCAGGCGCGGCTACGACGTCGAGGAGAAGGCGGGCTACTGAGCCTGCCGAAAGCCGGGACGGACATCATGCAAGCGACACTGAAGACGAGCCTGGCCGAGCGGCTGCGCCAGCCGGAGCTGGTCTCGGCGCCGGGCGTGTACGACATGATTTCGGCGAGGATCGCCGATGCGATGGGCTTCGCCGCTCTCTACATGACCGGCTACGGCGTCGTCGCCTCGCATCTCGGCCTGCCCGACGCCGGGCTCGCCTCCTATGCCGACATGGTCGAGCGGGTGCGGATGCTGGCGCAGGGGACGCGGACGCCGCTGATCGCCGATGGCGACACCGGATATGGCGGGCTGCTCAACATCGCCCACACCGTGCGCGGCTACGAGGGGGCGGGGGCCGCCGCGATCCAGATCGAGGATCAGGAATTCCCGAAGAAATGCTGCCATACGCCCGGCCGCCGCGTCGTGCCGCTGCCGGAGGCGGTGAACCGCATCAAGGTCGCGAGCCAGGCGCGCACCTCGCGCGACTTCCTGATCATCGCCCGGACCGACGCCCGCACCAGCCTCG